>ONON01000121.1 GCA_900319455.1 uncultured Eubacteriales bacterium | reverse complement strand
TTACGAACTGTACGCTGCACGCGAAAACGCGCAGCCCGTAATCGACGCGTGGAACGGTGCGGGGCTTACACCTGTTAAGTCAATTACACCCGGCTCGGGCAGATACCGTATGCTCAAAGCGAGGCTGAGCCGATACGGCGAAAATGAGGTTTTAAACGCGATAGAAAAGGCGAAAAACAGCGCCTTTCTCAACGGGCAGAACGCGAGAGGGTGGGTGATAACCTTTGACTGGTTTGTCAGGCCGGAGAATTTTCTCAAAGTGCTGGAAGGCAATTATGACAACCGCGAAAAGAACGCCGAAGCGGCGAAAACACCGCCCCGCGAGCCCTGCGGGAAAGCGGAAAAAAGCGCGAGTTATGACATTGAGGCGTTCAACCGCCTGTCGCTTGCCGACAGCCTTGTGTATGTTAAAAGAAAAGACCGTGTTTAAAGAAAAAACAGCCCCCGTATCGAGAGGGCTGCTGAAAACATATTTCAGGTTATTTCATTCTCCGTTATTCTTGCAAGGCGAACGGTAATACGCTCACGGCCGCTGTATGTGCAGGTGAACAAAGTCATATCCCAGCCGTCATTATTCTTCATTGCTTCAACATCATAGCCGCCGATGCGCTGCAACGAAATAATTTTATAAGCATAGGTCAACCCCGCCACATCGGTAAAATATACTTTATCGCCGACAGAGGCGTATTTAAGAGCACCGAAATGACTTTGATAATTGTGGGCGCAGATAACGGCGGTGCCGTCATAAACATTTCCGCTGTAAAGACAGGGCGAATTTTTCAGTTTCGCGAGGCTCCAGCCGTGCTGAACGGGAAGACTGATTTCAAGTGAAGGAATTGAAATAACTCCTATATATTTTTCACCGTCAACAATTACGGTTTTTTCTCCGTTTTCATCTTCCTCATAGGTTTCATCTTTCGGCGCGTTCTCAACAGTCTGTATGATTTTATCGGCAACAATGCCCGCTTTTTTGTCAACGGATATGTTATAAGCAAATAAGCCCCCTGCCGCTGTTATAAACAGAAGACCGAGAGCCATAAAGAATATTCCGATTTTAATTTTCGCGCTGCTTTTTTCTGCCTTCGCCATAAATTATAAAACCTGCCGCAAATAATATCATACCGCTGATGCCTAAAATCGGAACGGGATACTGAAGCATACCCGTTTGCGGAAGCTTTTCCGGAGAAGTTGAATCGGATTTTTCTCCGGTTTGGGAACTGCCGCTAGGAGAAAAGACCTGACCGGAAGGCGGATTGGAACTTTTACCTCCGCCAGGTGAAACCTGACCGGGAGTCAGCGGAGGCGTTATGTAAGATGAACCGCCGTTGCCTGTGGGAGTTGTGCGGGTTGTTGTTTCTTCATCGCCTGTTACAGGCTCCGTTGTGCCTTCTTCGGGTTTAAAATCAATTTTAGGTTCCGCGGTAACATCAAAAACATAGTAATTGCCGTCATCCATCGGAATAAAAACAAGGAAAGGGTTAAAAAGATTGTCTGATGAAAATACGAGATAAGCCCCCGGCACGCAATCGGCGAAAAAAGCAATACCTTCTTTGTCGGAGCTGATATTGATACCGTTTTTGCCGGAAGTTTTAAAAGCCTGATAAAGAACGGAAGCGGCGTCGGTGTCGGTCAGTTCCGCTTCAGTTGAAGCGAAAGCATCGGTCAGTGTGAAAGTATAATTGCCGTTTTCATAATCACAGTCGGCAACCTTAACCGAGGTAACGGTTTTACCGTAAACCGGTTTTTTATCGGCTTTATTGACCATTACAACCGAAATGCTGCCGTTTGTCAAAGCGGCAAAGGCGGGAACACAGGCAGTAAATAAAATAACCGCCGCAAATAAAACAAACAATATTCTTTTCACTGTGCGTTCCTCCTTTTCTTTTTCTTTAAAATAAGAATAATTATCAACAGTAAAACCAAAACGGGCGCAACGGCAAGAACGGCAATCTGCTCCTGAGGCAGTTTGCCTACAACAGGCTCAACTGATTTTTGCTGTTCAACAGCCTCTTCATAAGGCACCCTTTCACCTCTGACAATAAGCCTGTGGGTGTTAATGCCGTAGGGCGTGCAGGTTACAAGAGTAACATAGTCTTTGCCCGGAACAATCTGCAAATCATTAACCTGAGCGGGCAAAACCGTTTTGATTAAATCAACTTTATAAGCGAGAATGTCATCAAGAACATAGATATAGAAAATATCCCCTGTTCTGACTTTATCAAGATCCGTAAACAGCCTTGCCGAAGGAAGACCTCTGTGCCCGGTAAGCACGGCGTGAGTGCCTTTTCCGCCTACCGGAAGGGAAGTTGTGGGTATATGCCCCACTGCCTTTTGAAGAACGGACTCCTTGGTTGTGTGATAAATGGGTATTCTGAGTTTGATTGAGTCGATTTTAAGGTAGCCTATCATACCGTTGCCGGATGGGTTTACCGCGGCTTTGTATTCATCGTTGCCTTCAAGGTCGCTCTCATTTCTCGGAAACTCATTTGTTGTGATTGTGTGGTTATATAATCTGGCGTCTTCGAGAATTTTATGAAAATCATCTTTTGTCATATTGGAGATTTTCTTCTCATAATCGTCTATAGCCACACTCTGGTGCGCTTTATTGACAAGGTCGCTGACGGTAGGATACATCACCAAGCCAAGCCCCGCAAGGAACACAAGAACCAATATTACGGTTGATAAATGTTTTTTCATAACAATCACGCGCTTTTATGATGATATATCACCATTAATCCCGTCGCGTACCCCGCCCCGGAAAAGGCAGGGACGCTTCACGGAAAAATTTTCAATTAACTGAATTATTTTGCTTCGCTCTTTCTTTTCTTTGAAACAAGAATTACTGCAGCCATAAGCATAACAGCAGCGCCTGAGGCGGTGAAGATAAGAGTGCCGATGCCGCCTGTTGAGGGAAGGATGCCGCCGGCTTTGTTAACAACGGTAGCCGAATTGCCCGAAACGCCGGTGCATTCGCCGTCTTCATTGTATGTGGCGGTTACAGTTAACTCAACGGGCTCTTTAAGAAGGTTGTAGTTTTCGGGCGCTTCGATTTCGGTGAGAGTGTATGTGCCTTCGCTTACGCCGTCAATATAAATCTTGCCGTTCGAGTCGGAAATAACGGTAGCGTTTTCTTCATTTGCTTCAAGAGTGTCTGAAACAACGTATCTGCCGCCGTCAAGAGCTACGGGGATGAAATTGTCGGCTGAATCTTTAAGAACGAATTTTGCGCCGGGAAGAACTTCGTTATCGGCGTTTACTTTTGTAATATCAAGAGTGAAAACATAAACATTAACATTTGAGGGAGGAGTTGTTTCTTTAATGGTTTCATCGGTGATATTGGTGCTGTACTCAAGTTCTGCTTCGTTTGAGTTGGCTGTTGCCGAGGGATAAACTTCAGCGTCAGCGTTGACTTTCGCTGAGTATGTGATTGCGATGGGAGTGTCGGCATCATATTCCTTTAATGTGTCAAAAGGAACGGCAACTGTAGTAACCTGACCGTTATAAGTGATGTTGCAATCTGAGGTAACATCATCCGAGCCGATGGTAACTTTAACGTTCTGGTCAGGGGTAAGGCCCTCGGTCATAGTATCGGTTACTTTATAAATATAGTTTGTGTAGCCTGTGAGATCGGGAACGATTGAGTCAATCTGGAAGCCTACATGCTGGCCGAGCTGAGCGCTTACTCTGTCTTCGCCCTGAGCGGCTGAATCATTTGAAGCGTCATCAGAAACGCCTGTAATCTTTTTCTCAATGGTGGGAACGGAAGCTTTGAGAACGATTTCCGCGTCGGGATCCGCTGTGGTAAGAGCAACGTTGGCAATGGCTTTTTCCGCGTTGTCTGTTGCTGTGGGGTTGCCTTCATCATAAACAAGATAATAACCGGGGGCAAGGCCTTCGATTACGGCTGATGTTGCGCTTGTTGAGGTTACGGAACCCGCAGCTTCGCCTGCCGATTCATAAATATCTCTTGCGAAAGCTTGAAGATCCTCGTCGCCTGAAATAGCGGCAACATAGGCGTATGCTCTTGCGTCAAGGTCTTCACCGAGAGACGCGGGAAGATTGAGTGACTCAAAATAAGTGTCGAAAGGCTCCGCTACGGTGTAATCGTAATCGGTTTTTTCGTTGTTGTAGGTCACGTCAAAGATTTTGTACGCTTTGTAGGTGTGGCCATTCATTGAAACAGCTTCGTTGCTGTTTGTGATGGTGATTGTGCCGGTGTCTTCGGCGAATGAGGGGGCACTCATTGAAACAATAACAAGCATTGCAAGAAGTGCCGCAAGAATAATTTTGCTGATGTTTTTCATTTTTTAACCCTTTCTTTATATTATTAAATTATAAACAATAATAAATAATGACTGTGGTGATTAATCGGCGTACCGTCTTTTTTTACGCCCAACGGGTATGAAGCCGTAGAACAGAACAGCTGCCGCCATTACAGTTATGCAAACGCCGGTCAGAACAACCCTGTGAGAACCGCCTCCGCCTGTCTGCGGAAGAACGGGAATATTCGCGGTTGAGGTGTTTGAGACCGTCAGCACACCGCCCGTAATACCCTCGGTGTTGTTATCGCTGTATGAAACGGTGAAGCCGGGAATTTCACTTATTTCCTCAATGAAATACTTATATGTGTATGTAGCGCCGGTATCTAAATCATACTCCGACAAAGTCAGATTTTCAAAGACTTTCGTCCATCCGTTTCTGTTGTTTAATGTTATGCTTTCATAATCCTCGTCGTACTCTTCCGGCTCGGTTACGGGGTTTGCCGGAGGTGTTACGCTGATGTTCAGAAGCTGGCAGGGATCATGACCGGTAATTGTTGATGTGTTTAATGTTGCTGAACAGGTGTAATCAAGATTTAAATCTTCTGTAACAACGAAGGTCTGCGTTGCAGTTTCACGGTAATAAAACCGGTTGTTTGAAATTCTGCCCGTTTGATTGACAGGATCGGTATAATAGTAATCCTGACCGTAGCTGGAACTTACTGTTGCGTTATTTAACTTGATTGAGGCATTCTGCGCGGCATTCTGTCGCCTGATATAACCTCTGACCGTAAAGCTTATTGTGCTGCCTGAGTCAACCGTCTGAACGGGGAAGGTGTAAATTGTGCCGCTTCCGTTATCACCGGACAGTGTAACAGTGACAGTGTGTGTGTTCGGCAGAGTTTTGGTGACATGCCTCTTTAACTGCATTTGCACCGCAGGCATAGAAGCGGCGTCAACTGCTCCGCCGACTTTGTTGCGCCATACTTTTTTAACGGCAACAACGCCTTCATCGGGGAATTCCGTGTTGGTAACGCTCAGTGTGCCGTCCATTGCCCGCAACGGCGCTGAGATTTCCGAAATATAGTAACCGTCGGGACAGTCTTCTTTAATATAATATGTATATCGTTTATCGTTTTCGTCTCTGACAGGCAGTGTGTTTGTTTCGGAATAACCGTTCGAGTTGCTGAGCTGAATATATTTTACCGTTTCTTCAACATCACTGTCATCGGCCATACGGTAAAGCGTAACGGTTACGATCGGAAGTGAGGATGTGTTGTCAATCGGGGTGCCTGTTGAATCCTCCCATTTTTTCTCAACGGTTATCTCAATCTCGTTTTTGCGCGAAAGGAATGAGGCTTTGCCGTTGTTTCCGAGTTTACCCTGCACCGCCGCGCTTGAATTCTCTGTGCCGTCATTATAGGCTGTGTAAACATAAGAACTTGAATCCGTCGCGGATTGCGTTGTGTTATCAGTTTTGGGTGTAATTTCGTCGTTGTCGGTTTTCATGGTGCTGCTGACGAAATTGTGAAGGTCATCATGAACTACATCGAAATAGTAATCGTTATCGCCGGGAATTTCGTATGTAACTGTTGTGAGAGGGCTGCCGTTGTCATCAAAAGCGTTGGTATATGCCGGACCCTCTTCTATATCGTTGCTGAAATCAACGCCGTAAGTAAGAACGGTGGGGTCGGCGGAAATATATTCGCCGTTTGTAACATTCTCACGGTCGGCAAAGGTGAACATCGCAACTTCATTTGCCGGAATATTCCAGACAAGGGTCTGTTGGCCGTTTCCATCCTCGGTAACGGTTACGGTTGTTGAGTAACCCTGGAATGTGTAATTGCCGTTGCCGTCATCAACACCGGTTACAGGCTGAGCCTTGTCGGGCTTTAATGTAACATCGGTAACATACATCCCTTCGCCGATAACATCCGTGAACACAACATCGGTGCTGTTTTCACCGGAGCCTTCATGGTTTACTATGGGGATTGTGTATTGCTGGGAGCCTTGCTGTATAATCTCGGCGAGGGTTGTAAAGGCGTTCATCAGAACAGCATATGTGTTGGCGAAGGTTACATATCCGTCGCCTTCATTGATATAAAAGTAATTGTTATCCGCCGAATAGTCTTTTTCGGTGTAAGCGGGAGCCCAGTCCGGCTGAGTGAGATAATACTTGATAACCTCGGCAGTTGTTCCGCCGTCTGCCTTTTTAACAGGCTCCGCGTTTAAAATATAGTTCGGGTCAAGCATACAGGCGGTGTAACTCGCACTGTCGGCATCGGTAGGTTCTTCTATTCCGAGACCGATATTGAACCATTCAACTTCAGATTGAGCGCCGTTGTTGTAAGCGGTGTAAGCTTCCTCAATCTTGTCGCGGTTGTAGGCCGCGGTAAGTATGGTGGCAAGGGCCATAAGCTCGTTACGGTCACCGCCGCTTGTTGATGTTATGGTGCCGGTGCGCAATTCAGAAGCGTCGTCGGTGTACCATTTTTTGCCTACCCAGGTGGGTTCACCGTCAGTCATTAATATAACATAAGGTTTTCTTTTTATGGTGTTGTCTGTTTCATTATTAATATTTTCAAGGAATCTTTCGGTGCTTTTGGCAATACCGTACTGTGTACCCGTGCCGCGGATTTCGGAAAACGAATTCGGCGACGGGTTGTAAGCTTCTCCGTCTTTTTGAAGAGTGCTGCTTAACCTTATTGTGTTGGAGTTGTAAACAAGGTATTTGTCTGCCGTGCCTTCCGCTGTGCTTGTGCTGGTATAATGCGCCAGAGGAAGAATCTCATTAACCGTGGCGGTCCTTGAAGTGCCGCCGTAGCCGTAAATATTAATGCGGTTGTTCGGGTTTGTGTTTGTGATTATGTCAATGGCAACATTCGCCGCGTCAACAAGGCCTTCAAGACGGGTGCCCGAGCCGGGAAGGGAGGTGTTCATTGATGTTGTCATATCGAATATCATAAGAACATCGGCGGCTATTGACGATGTTTCGGCAGTACCGTAAGTGGAAATATACTCCTGAGCGAGCACCTTGAGATTAACATCAAAATGATCGCCGTTTACGGCTACGCTCTTATCAGTCCAGATTCTGCCGTTATTTTCAACAGTGCCGAAGCCCGAAGGCACCGTGCCTGTGTCGGGATCCGCTGAGAGCGAGTAAGTATATTCACCTTTTACCGCTGTACCGGTGTCAGCCGCCGTTGTCATCCTGAGAACGGGAATGGTTCCGAGAATAAACGCGACCGAAAGCAGAACAGAAATAAATCTTCTCCTCACGGTTGTACTCCTTTAAGAAATGTATATAAAAACATTATTTACAAACTTGGCATATTATACATTGTTTGTCTTTTCAATTCAATTATCAAATATAACTAATGTATTTTTTTTTTTGAAAAATTTTGTTATAATTAACATAAACAAAAATGAATAATTATCTTTTAACAAAGAATATGTGAATTTGATGATATTTTAAGGCTGAAAATTTCATTTAAGCAATAAAAAAGCCCCGATTTCAGGGGGTTGAAATAAAATTCCGAAATTATTAGGCAAAAATAACAAAAATGTTATTTCGGATGACAGATGGCAGATATTCATTTCGGCGGCATTGTTGTTTCGGCGGGATTGGGGAATCCCGCCCTGCGAAATTAGGAGTTAGGATGTAGGAGTTAGGAATTAGGTGTTGGTAAAATTGCAATTTGGAATTAAAGACGGTAGGGGCGATTATCAATCGCCCGCCCTTTTGCAGTTAGAAGTCAGAAGGTAGGAGTTAGGCATTGGAAAAAAGCCGGACAAAAACGCCATACGATTTGTGAAATAATAAAAGATTTTGAAACCGCTGATGAAATTGATAAAAATGGCGTAGGGAACGCATATATGCGTTCCGTTGAATTACGGTTTGTTGCGTTTTCGCGGGCGACAGGTTGTCGCCAATGCGGGATGAATAATCGCGATATATTTGCGGGCGATTTTTGTTGTGTTTTCGCGGGCGATTGATAATCGCCCCTACCGCGGGAAAACCGCGGCGTGACGGCGGAATTAAGCATTGAGAATTCGGAATTTGCAATTCGGAATTTGAAATTAGA
>ONON01000139.1 GCA_900319455.1 uncultured Eubacteriales bacterium | reverse complement strand
GGGCAAAATACATGTAATTTCCAAACAGGAAAACAAACTGCAAAGCCCTGTTCTTTACATGGTCGCTCTGTAATCGGAGCGTTGTTCCGTCTGCCCGAAGGTGAATTGTTATTTTATACATCAATATGGGCGACGAAAATTCACTCTTTCTTCCGACGCTTGTCAGACATCTGTATAACCGTTATTTTGTAATGCTGAAATCCTTTACAAAAGTGCTCAAAAAACTTGTTTTTTCACCTCGGAAAAATGCGCTGAAAAAACTGTAAAACCTGCCAAAAACAGCAAAATAAGATTGTAATAAATTCACAAAAAAATTTATTTCATTTCAATTCCGTTGACATTCGCCACCCTTTTTTGTATATTTAATATGACCATAAAAGCGGCTTTTGGGGGTAGTGTACCCTTTTGAGGGTTTGATGTGTTTTCAAGGCCTCAAAGCCGGAGTCGTATTATATTACTTGACTGCAGCGTGCGCCGGTCAGGCGTATCCGGCGCAGGCAAACAGAAGGAGGTTGTTAAAAGCAGGCAAGGCAGTCGGCACGCGCAGCGGGCGCTTGCAAATGAAGACCTGCGAAAAATCAAATTCAGTTTTTAATTTATCCCCGCATTAAATTTTTTTGGAGGTGCAAAACTTTGAAAAAGTCAACCCGAATTCTCAGTGTGATTCTCGCTCTGACTATGCTTCTCGGTATCTTCTCCGTAATGGGCAGCGCATACCAGGCATACAGAGGCAGCGCAATCACGGGAGCAGCAGGCTATGATGACCTTGACAAGCCGAAGTTCACAACAGAACAGTACGCTTCAATGGCTCTTGAAGAGCTTGAAAAACTGCTCGCGAAATCCAACATCAAGTTAAGCCCCGATGACCTTCTCAACTTAACAGAGAAAGGCCTCGACTTAACGTCAATCAACAAAGCCATCGCTTCTGTAGGTGCTATCTACACCAACGTTTCCGGCCTTCTCAGCATTGCCGGCGACGCCAAGAACCTCAGCATCGACGCCCTTTATGTGGGCCACAACAGAAACGGCGGTGAAGGCACCCTCATTACAAGAGGCGCAACAGGCAACACAAGCGACACAGATGTTATTCTCGCTGTTGTTCAGTTCCTTGAAGACAACAAGGGCATTCTCACCTCTTATGTCGGCCACACCCTTCAGCTCGGCGCTCTTACCGGCCTTGTAGGCGATTACCTCTTTGATGTTAGACAGCTTGCTTTCAAAGCTCTTTATCATTTAATGAATGATGAGTTTGATATTCTTGACGGCGACATCAATGAAGTTCCCTACAATGTTGCTGAAAACAGCGGCGACATGGACGCGCTCCTCGGCGACCTTCTCAACTATGCTCTTTTCGGCAACCACAAGCTTGTCGGCGGCAGCTATGTTCTTCCCAATCCCGAAGATTATGAAGGCTTCCTCTGGGAGTATATCGGTGACCTTCCCACCGCAACAATCACACAGATTATCAATGACTGCAATATAGTCAACACAACCACAAATGCTTATGATTTTATTGAAAAGCTTATCCTTAACGCTTTCAATTATATTGCGGTTCCTCTTCTTAACGATGTAACCCGCCCCTGGCTTCGCGAAACCTGCGGTGTTGTTTATGACAAGAACAAGGTTAACAACCCCGATTATCCCGACTATGACGGCGAACCTTATGAAGAAGGCGACCTTGATCCTCAGCTCGCGGCTATCTTCGATGTTGAAGGAATGTACATTCCCGCTTACAATGCGTCGGATTACGCATCGGGCACAACATTCATCTCAAACTTCAACACCTATTTCGGCAATGTTCTTGAGTGCGTTCTCAACGGCTCGGCCGCACAGGGCGACTGGGTATGGGACAATTCTCAGGGCGACAAACTCCTTCTTAAGAACATCTGCTCCGTTGCGAAGTGGATTCTTAAACAGGCGGGCGACAAATTCTTTGAGCCCTACATCAGCGTTCCCGGCTCAGCCGAAATCGAAGGCTGGAACGAACAGCAGACGGTTGCTTTCGTTCTCAGAGTTATTCTTAACGAATCCGTAAGCTGGATGTACAT
>ONON01000138.1 GCA_900319455.1 uncultured Eubacteriales bacterium | reverse complement strand
GGAGCCTACAGTTTCAACACGGTGGTCCTCATCCTCGTTCACCTCGCCCATAGTGCTGCCGGGGGCGGATTCCGTCATACCGTAAACGGAGATAATCTCGCGCATATTCATCTCTTTTGCCGCCTGCCTCATAAGGTCGGGCGGGCAGTTGGAGCCCGCCATAATGCCGGTGCGCATATGTGAAAAATCGGTTTTCGCGAAATCCTCGTGGTTGAACATTCCTATAAACATTGTGGGAACGCCGTTGAAACAGGTGATTTTTTCATCATTTACGCAGGCAAGCGATGACTTGGGCGAATAGTAAGGCATAGGGCAGAGAGTGCCGCCGTGAGTCATTGTGGAAGTCATTGAAAGGGTCATACCGAAGCAGTGGAACATAGGCACCTGAATCATCATACGGTCCGCCGTTGACAAATCCATTCTGTCGCCTATGATTTTGCCGTCATTTACAACATTGCGGTGCGTGAGCATAACGCCTTTGGGGAAGCCCGTTGTGCCGGATGTGTATTGCATATTGCACACATCGTCGGGTTTTACCATTGACGCCCTGCGCAAAACCTCCTCATGAGGCACCATAGCGCTTCTCTCAAAGGTCTCCTCCCAGGTGAGAGCGCCGGGCATTTCAAACCCAACCGTAATAACATTGCGCAAAAAAGGCAGATTTTTGGAGTAAAGCGGTTTGCCGGGAACAGTGTTTTTAAGCTCGGGGCAAAGCTCGTTGATTATTTCTTTGTAGTTTGAATCCTTGCAGGATTCAATCATAACAAGGGTGTGCGTGTCGGACTGGCGCAGAAGGTACTCCGCCTCGTGAATTTTATATGCCGTGTTCACGGTTACAAGCACCGCGCCTATTTTGGTTGCCGCCCAGAAGGTGAGAAACCACGCCGGCACATTTGTGGCCCAGATTGCCACATGATGCCCGGGTTTTACGCCCAGCGAGATAAACGCCGCCGCAAGGTCGTCAACATCCCTGCGAAACTGCGTGTAGGTGCGTGTGTAATCAAGCGTTGTGTATTTGAACGCGAGCTGGTCGGGGAAGCACTCGCACATTTTGTCAAGCACCTGCGAAAAAGTGCATTCAATCATATCATACTTTTTCCAGGGGAAGCTGCCTGTGCCCGCCCTGTTGTGCTGAAGCGCCGCCTTGGGTTTTACATTGTTTTCAATCTCATTTATAAAATTGGTGAAATGTGTAAGAACAATGTCATAATCGGCTATTTCATCATTCCAGTCAACGCACACAAAGCCCTCATAGTTGAGCGAGTGAACGGCGTTGATAAAATCCTTAACGGGCAGAGTGCCCTCGCCGATAAGGCAGTTTGTGCCGTCAGCCGCCCTGTCGCCAATGCGAACATAGCAGATATGCGCGCCGAGTGTTTCTATTGTGTTTTCGGGGCTCTCGCCCGCGTTGAAATAGGTTTCTCTGATATTCCACGCCGCGCCCAGAGGCACCGCCGCGAACTCATTGATAATATCGAGCACCTTTTCGGAATGAGCGAGGCTGCCCGATGTTTCAAAAAGAATTTTAATATCGGCCTTGTCTGCCCTTTCAACAGCGGGAGTAAGCTTTTCTTTGAGCAGGTTCATATCCGGCTCTTTCTCAAGGGTAACAATAACAGCCTCAACTCCGGCGTCATAAGCCCAGTCAACATACTGCTTTATAACATTGGCGTCCGCCTTTTCACTCTCCACCGGGAACGGATAGGTAAGCGCGCAAACCGAAAGGGAGCGGTTGCGCAGTTTTCTTTTTGAAGCGGCGGCTCCGTCTTTGAGAACGGAATCGTAATGCTTTTTCTTTTCCGCTTTTGCGTCAAATATCTCAAAGCCCGCGTAGCCGTAATCATAGGCAATGTTGCAGGTGTCGGCAAATGATGTGAGGTCAACGTTTTTTGTTGAAAAACTTAATTTCATCTTTTAATCCTCGTCATAAACTATTTTGTTAAGCGCGTTTATGTATGCCCTGATGCAGGCGCCGACAATGTCGGTTGAAATGCCGTTGCCGGAGTAGATTTTGCCGTTGTGGCGCAGTTTTATAAGCGCGGAGCCCAGCGACTCCTTGCCCTCGGTAACGGTGTTAATCTGAAAATCGTCAAGCTCATAGTGGTAGCCGATGCCCTGTTCTATAGCTCCGAACGCCGCGTCAACGGGGCCGTCGCCCACGCCCACGCCGGTAATGTTTTTTTCTCCCTCTTTGCGAAGAACAACATGAGCCATGGCGGAGGTTAAATTGCTGCTTGTTGTTGTGTAATACTCAACATGGTAGGTTGAGGGCGCCTGCATGGCGTATGAGGCTATGAGCGCCTCAAATTCTCTCGCGCCTATGCTGCCTTTTTTCTCACACACTCTTCTGAGGCCGCGCATAACATTGCCCGCGTCTTCCTCGGTGAGCGTGTAGCCGAGTTTAACGGCGGAATCCGTAATATTCTCAATGGTTGAGTCGGCGTCAAGCGAAATGTCAACATTTTCTTCCGGTGAGAACGGAGATTCCTTTTCGCCCGCTTCAACCTTTTTGGCAAGCGACTTTACATCCGTGCGCAATCTGCTGACATTGAGGGATGTGCATATTCCGTAAGCTTCGCCTTTTTTTGCTATAATACCGGCTATTCTGTGGGTTTTGAGCTGTGCCGTGCCCTCAACAACCGATTTCACTCCGTCGGCGCCCGCCTTGATGCTCTCAAAAGCGGTTGCGGTCTCCATAAACAGAGCGCCCGAAACCTTAACATAAACGGGAACGCTCACTTTTGCCTTGACTTCTTTAACGATTTCGGCGAACTCGGCGGGGAAATCCACGCCTGCCTCATCACTGATTGTAACCGCGGTAGCGCCGCATTCAACGGCGATTTCAAGAGCCTTTTCGAGAACCTCTTTTTCGGCTCTGGTGGCGTCAAGGGCTATAAACTCAACATTTTCGCATTTTGCCTTTGCTGCTTTTACAAGTGTTTCCACCATAACCATCATTTTGGGCGCTTTGAAGTGGTAGATGTATTCCATCTGAACGGTGCTCAGCGGCAGAGCAACTTGCAAAACGGGATTTTTCGCGGTGCTCACGCACTCCCACGCCGTTTCAATTTCTTCGGGGGTTGTGCCCGTGGGGATCGCTATGGCGGCGTTTTTAACCGCGGAAGCTATTGTTTTGCAGATTATTTTATCCTCTTTGAAATTTGTCACGGCGTTAAGTTCAATGGTGTCAACTCCCATTTCGTCAACGGATGTCGCTATTGCGACCTTTTCTCTGAAAAGCAGGGGATTTTTTCTCTCCTGCGCAAGATATTTGAGCGTGTAGTCGGCAACATAGATTTTTCTCATTTTTGTTAATTCCTCCCTGTAAATAAAGAAAACCCCGCAGAGCGTTTTTGACCCTGCGGGATGATTATTTATCAATAACCACGGTACCACCCGTATTGCCGCCGTGAAGCGGCCACTCAGTAAGGTTCAAGCAAACCTTTAAGCTGTAACGGGCTCACCCGTAACTCCCTATGAATTCAGGAATTCTGCTCCGGTACGAGACAGCGCGTAAGGATTCTTACCGGCTTTCACCTGCCGCCGGCTCTCTGAAAAGCTTGCCTTATTCACTTAATACCATCACTGCATTTTGCTGTGCGATTAGCAAAAAGTATAAAACAAAGATTAATTTTTGTCAAGAAAAATTTATCAAAGCATATTCCTTCTGATTTTGCCGCTGATTGTTTTGGGCAGCTCGTCGCGGAACACAACAAGCCTGGGGTATTTGTAAGGGGCTGTGTGCGCCTTAACATAATCCTGAATTTCTTTTTTGAGTTCATCCGTGCCCTTTGTGCCTTTTGTAAGCACTATTGAAGCCTTTACAATCTGGCCGCGAATTTCATCGGGTGCGGCTGAAACGCCGCATTCAAGAACATAGGGCAGCTCCATAATAACGCTTTCAATCTCAAACGGGCCTATGCGGTAGCCGGAGGACTTGATAACATCATCAACCCTGCCCACATACCAGAAAAAGCCGTCTTCATCACGCCAGGCCGTGTCGCCCGTGTGGTACATATTCTGCCTGCGGCACTCGGCGTTCTTTTCATCCTCATCAATATACTGTTTGAAAAGTCCGATGGGGTCGCCGTCATCCAGCCTTATAACAAGCTCGCCCGTCTCGCCGTTCGCAACGGGGTTGCCGTCGTGGTCAACAAGGTCAACTTTATATTGCGGCGACGCCTTGCCCATTGAGCCGAGTTTCGGCTTTTCGCCTATGAGATTGCCCACAACAAGAGTGGTTTCGGTCTGGCCGAAGCCCTCCATAATTTCAAGCCCCGTCGCCTCTTTGAACCGTATTGCCACCTCGGGGTTGAGCGCCTCACCCGCGGTTGTCATATGCTGAACGGATGAAAAATCGTATTTTGAAATATCCTCTTTTATAAGCATACGCAGAATTGTGGGAGGAGCGCAGAAGGTTGTAATCCGGTATTTCGCGAATAAAGGCAGCACCTGATCGGCGTGAAAACGGATTTCATCATTGACAAAAACCGCTCCCTCGCACATCCACTGACCGTAGAGCTTGCCCCACAGAGCCTTGCCCCAGCCCGTATCCGACATTGTAAAGTGAAGGCCGTCTTTCTGGCAGCAGTGCCAGTATTTCGCGGTAACAAAGTGGCCGAGCGAATAAGTGTGCCTGTGCTCAACCATTTTGGGGTTGCCCGTTGTGCCGGATGAGAAGAAGATAAGGGCGGTATCATCGCCGCCGGGGGTGTCTTCCGTTCTGAAATAGTGCGAGCTGAACAGCGGATACTCCGAATCAAAATCGTGCCAGCCCTCTCTTGAACCGCCTACAAGAATTTTCTCCTGAACACTCGGGCAGTTCGCGGCCGCGCGCTCCGCTATCTCCGCTGTGTCGCCGAACGCCGTACAGACTATCGCTTTAACATGAGCCGCGTTGTATCTGTATTCAAAATCGTGCTCTTTGAGCTGGAATGTCGCGGGAATTGCGACGGCGCCTATTTTGTGAAGGGCAACCATAGCGAGCCAGAACTGGTAGTGCCTGCGCAGAACAAGCATTACCCTGTCGCCCTTTTGTATGCCGATGGATGTGAAATAGTTTGCAACCCTTGCCGATTCCTGCTTTATCTGTTTAAAGGTGAACCTTCTTTCAACCTCATGCATATCAAGGTGAATCATAGCCAATTTGTCGGGGTATTTGTCGGCTATCGCGTCAACGCAGTCAAAGCCGAAATTGTATTTTTCCGTATTTTCAAAATGAATGCTGAGAAGTCTGCCGTTTTCATCCTCCTCGCATTTTGCGTATTTGTCAACAATCAGCCCGGCGGCGGGTCTTGCCTGCGCGACGCTCCTGCTTATTTCACTCTCTGTTTCTTTCGCGCCGGGCAGAACTACCGCGATAAAAGTGCAGTCTTTGCCGTCAACGGCTATCATACCGTGAGGAGTCGCGGAATTGTAAAAAATGCTGTCGCCCTCGTGCAGAACCTCTTTGTTATTGCCCACCTGAACAAGCAGAGAGCCCGAAATAACAAGGTCAAACTCCTGACCGCTGTGCTTTGTTGTGTGTATGGGCTTGTTCTGAAGCTCCGCGGAGTATTCATAGGTTACCCAATAGGGCTCCGCCAGTTTGTTTTTGAACTTCGGAGCGAGGTTTTTGATTGAAATGCCCTCCTCCTTGGCCGTTTCGTGACCCATGCCTTTTCTTGTAACGGTATATGAGGCGAGATGTGTGGTTCTGCCTTCGATTATGGCGGTAATATCTATACCGAACGCTATTGCGCATTTGTGAATAAATGTAAAGGGAAGGTCCGCCTCTCCTTTTTCATAAACAAGATACTGTTCGGGGCTCAGCTCCGTTTTCTCGGCCATCTCGTCCACGCTGAAGCCCATTATCTCACGCATTTCTCTTATTCTGCCCGCAGTTTCTTTAAGACTGTTCATTGTGTTTGCGGTGTTCATTTTGTTTTCCTCCTTTTTGTTTGCTTAAGACAAAACAAAAAGCCCGTCTCAAGCGTTTTACTTGAGACGAGCCGGATTTTAATTCCGATACCCGCGGTACCACTCAATTTGCGCATTTCTGCACCACTCTTCGGGTTCTGACAAACCCTATGCACTCACGCAGCATTC
>ONON01000094.1 GCA_900319455.1 uncultured Eubacteriales bacterium | reverse complement strand
CTGAGCGTCAAGATAATAATCGCTCGCCTTGGTGTAGATGCTCACTCCGTCTTCAAGCGGGGTGCCGTCTTCATAATACCAGTTGATGCTGCTGCCGTCGATTACATAATGAATCGGGTCAAAATCAACATCATAATAATAATACTGACTTGAGGTGTCAGGCTGAACATTTGCTTTTTTGAGGTAAACATCTTTGAATTTCGCGGTTGTAACACCGTTGTTTGCGCCGAAGAAGAAAGCCATGGTGTTAACATCATTGGCGGTGGTGAAAGTAAAGGAACGCTCTGCGCTGAAAGTGCCGTTGCCGCCCTGATAATCGCCCTCAAACAAAGCCTGATTGCTGTTTTCGGTGTAGCCTATGCCCCAGACAACGCTCTGGGCGTAATCCGTTGAAGTCGGGGCGGCGCCTTCGACCTTGTAACCGAACTCATAAACAGTGTTAGGCTCACAGGCAACATAATAGTAGCCTAAAGCGTCGCTTAAATTCCACTGCGGAGCGACACTTATGCCTTCCATTGTAAGAACACCGTCATTATATTCGGGGTTACGGGGCAGTTCGCCCGCCTCATAACCGTGAAAGTCTTTTATGTTCTGATACCAGTCGCCCAGAACAAACTGATTGAGGTTAGCCTCAGACGCGTCGCCGTAGGTGAACTGGGTGGGATCCTGAACATAGCTTGCACCGGCGTATTGGTCTGATGTTTTGTAAAGGATAACATCGGAAAATTCGGCAGTGGTGTCGCCTGAATCCCATGTGCCGAAACGGAAGCCAAGGTGGTGAACATTTGACCCCGTTGTGAATGTTGCTGTGTAAGTGCCTGTTGTAACAGGCCTTTTTGCCCACGCAGTGTACCAGTTTGCCGTTGAGGTAGCGGTAGGCACCGGCTCAATAAAATTCTGACCGTAGCCGAAAACAAAAACCTGACCGGTTCCGCTGCCCTGAATGTTGGCGGTGAATGTAAATGTGTATTGCGTGTTAGGCTCACATTCTATGTTATAAAACAGTGGGCTTGCGCTGTACATTGTGTAGCAGTCTGTATTGCCGACACTGCCGGCATTGATTGTTACTCTGCGGTTTGAAAGCGAAATTGTTGCGCCGTTTGTGTTAAAGCCGTTGTTTGAACCGCCCGCAGACCTTTCCTGAAGGTTTTTGAACCACTCTTCAATATTGAAAAGGTTGGGCAGGTAATATTCCTCCGAAACAGTGTAATCGCCGTTTTCGGCAGGTATAAATCTGCCGTTGACGCCTACGACCTTTTCTTCGGCATTTAAGTTAAGCTCTTTTGCGGTTGTGGGCACATTCTCCCAGGGGTAATACTCGGTGTATTCACCCTTTGATTCAAGCGGAGTTGTGTTGTTGGTGCCCAAAAGCCCGCGGGCTGTGAGCTGTGAGAAAAGTGTGTTTACGCTTGAAACACGCTCGGCTCTGGTTGCCTTTGCCTTTGCCTCATTAGTCCAGTTGGCGGTAGCCTCCTGACCGTTGTCGGCATAGTAGCCCATGGCACCCTTTGTCGCATCCGGCGCCACCTCAAGAATACGGAATGATGAATTCTCGGTGTTTTTTTTGCGTTTGATTGTCTCAATGTAATCGAGCGACGGTGTGTCTTCATCAAGAGCGTTTGTTACTATTGACGCGACAGAACCTAAAATCATTGAAACTGCGAGAATAACGGCTGTTATTTTGGATAGATTGTTTTTCTCTTTCACTTTAAGTTCACCTCCATACCCTTTCTATTAAAGTGTTGATTAACTGATTGCCTCCCGCCTCGGAAGCCGAGACAATGACAGGCCTGTTTCTGAATGACTCTGCAATGTTTTTGGTGTAAGTGATGTTGTTCTGGTTGAAATTCATATCTATTTTTGCGTATTTCGCGTTGAGCACCGTGTTCCATGAAGCAACATCGGAGCACATAGGCTGGGCAAAGCAGTTGGCGAAATCATCGGAGCCTATTTCCTCAACAGTCTGACTGCCGCCCTCCTGCAGCTCATAGGACGCGGTGAATTTTACTCCACCGCCCACCTCGGGCTGTGTGCGAATATCAAACCGGCGAAGGTAGAGTTTATCCGCATCAGAGTCGGCGCCGAGAGCGAGCATATAAACGCACCCGACATAGTCCGGATCCGAATCCAATGATTTTTTTTGAGCGATGTACAAATCTCCGTTAGTGTCAACGGCAACTCCGCCGTTGCAGTTTTGAAGATAAGTGTGAACCTGTGAGGCAATCACCTGTGATTTATATTGCAGATTGAGCCTTGCCCTGTTGCGTGAGAACATATTTGAACCCGATGTCATCATTATCCCGATAATTGCCGAGATTACACCGAGTATGGCAAAACTCACAAGCAGCTCCACAAGTGAAAAGCCTTTGTTATTCCTTTTCATTCAAGTTGCCTCCACTTCAGACATCTATAAGATGCTCGCCGGTGTCTTTATACAAAGTGATTACATGTGTGGCTGTTGACGAGACGGTTATTGTTAAAACGGACCCGCCAAGAACATTTGTTGTGCCGTATTTTGCGGAGCGCACAGCTCCGGTTGTGCCGTTGAAGCTGATGTAAAGCGAATCCTCCGCGATGTTATACTCATCATTGCCGTTGACGGTGAACGAGAGCCTGTCGTTGCCGAGGCTTTCTCTTTTATACTCGGTTGAGGTGTCAAGAACGCCGTCGCCGTCCTGATCCGTGCGCATAAGAAGAAGGGCGTAATAGCCTTCATCATTGCCGTCGCTGCCGTCGGAATACTCCAGCACCGCCCTGCAGTCGCGCCCGCTCATGGCGTCAACCTTTGCCTGCGCAATAACCGCATCCAGCGTTTCGGTAGCTTTTTTGGACCTTGCGTTATACATCGAAATAAATGAACCGGTTACAATGCTGACCGCAATGCCCATTATAACAACGACAACAAGCAGTTCAACAAGCGAAAAGCCTTTATTATTGTTTTTGTTTGCCATTTTTTCGCCCCTTCCCGGTTAATTGACAAAATGAGTTGCAGATTAATCTTCGCCTATGCCGCTTTCTTTATACCAGCCGTCATAATAGACGAGCGTGCCGACATCCCAGTATGAGCCGGAATTGGAGTCATCCTCGGAATGCGCGGGAATGTAGTTGTAGTAAAGGAATTCATAGGGCATAATGCCGCTGTCTAAGGGTTTATCATCTTCATTAACTTCAAAAAGGTCATATTCATCTGAAGCGTTTTTGAAATCCGACCTGTTTTCGGATGATTTCGCGCCCATCGCGGCGTTTACATCCTCACTGCTGGCGGTAAGGGTGACAATGCCTGTTGTTGCGTTGACAATAACATCGCCCTGAGCCATAATCAAGCCTCTGAAATCGGTTTGAACGGTAACATTTGAGGTTGAAAGAATAAGGCAGATTTTATCTTTGCTGTAATTTGAACCGTTATAGGTTAAATCATTGCCGTCCAATGTGAACGGAGCGCTTGTAACAACAGCTACAACTTCACCTTCTTCATTAAAGAAGCAAAGCGTATTTTTGCCCGCGCGTGAGAGCGCCTCTTCTATAATTGTTGTATCTTCAGCCGTTTTTCTTGTGTAATAATCGAACGGATTTGTCGCGATTGAGCGCTGAGCCTTCTGCTCATCGGTGCCGAGTTCGGATTCAAGAGCCTTCTCGGGGCCGTAGCCCTCATTAAGAGTTACGCAAAGGTTTCTGAACGCGTTGAGTTTTTTCGCGACCTCTGTGTTGATGAGGCTGAGATAGGCGCTGAATGTGTCATAAGCGTCGCCCAAAGTCTCTTTCAACACAGCCCTGAGTGTGATTCTCGGCTTTGTCGGGTCGGTTTCAATACCGAAAACATCGCCGACGGTTCTCATGCTGTATGTGTCAACATAATTGAGGTACTGCTGAGTGTAATCATTAACCCTTTCGGTGTTTCTCTCAAAATAATCACGGAAATAGCGGTTGGCGTTTTCTTCAGCGGAATAATCATCGGTAGCGGTGAAATCCATAAAGAAATAGCCTATTGTGTAGTTGCCTGAATAGGGAACACTGACCGGTCTTACGGTAATGCCGTAATCCGACGGGTGCATATCCACGCCGTTAATGCTCCAGAGCCTTACGGAATCAAGAGGTTTGTTGCCCTTTGCCTCAAACTGCTCAACATAAAGCTGATAAGCCTCCGGCGCGGGGAAGACCTCGGGGTTGGTTGAGATTTTGTACGCAAAATCATCATAATTGAGCATATCATAAGGAACAAGGTAGGCGACCTGGTCCCTTTTTGTTGCCATTGACTGACCCATTTTAACATTGGCGTTACCGCCGACATCGATGAATGAATAGCCGGCTAAAGTGAGATTTGACAAGCCGCTGAGGTTGAGCGTTGCCCTCTGAGTTTTAATACCGTTGGCGATTATTGACGAGCTTTCGGCGGGGTTTGTTGTGCTGTTGCCGAAGCCGTAGTAAGCGTCGCCTGTTATGAGGGCGGTGGCACCCGTGTTCATAAGGTTAAGGTCGTTTAAAACATTCTCTCTGTAGCAAAGGGCGGCTATGCCATCCTGAAAAACATTGATGCCGTTTGCCCAAAGCGTTGAGCCGTCTGTTACATAGAACGCACTGTTTATTTTTATTCTCTCACGCTCTCTTACAGTGTCATCCGTAATTGCGTTTAAGGTGGCGTCAACAGATGACCTGCCGTACCACTCCTGCTTTTCGGCATCATAATAGTCGCCTGCCGAGTTCTGGCCGCGAACATCAACATCGCCTTTGCTTATGAGAAGGCCGCCCCTTTTAAGAACAAAGCTGTGAGAATTGGTTGCGGCGGAAATGTTAAGCTTGCCCGCGTACGCGTTGCCGTCAACAACAACTCTGCCGGAGGTGTGCCTCATCTCATTAAGGGCAACAACGGCAAAATCGGTAAAGGAACTGTCCTGGCTTTCCTCATGGTAAACATAACCAAGATCCGGGAACTCAACAACAAGGTCGGTTGTTACTGTTACTGTATGGAAAAGGCGCTGATACCTGACTTTTATGTTTTTGAGGGTGACTTTTTCGGGAACCTTCTTGCCGTCATCATCAATCCGGTAGCTCCAGACGGCATCACCGCGGCTGTCGCTTATTGTGTTGCCGGCATTGTCAACGCAGACTATGTCAGCCTCGCCGCCGAAGCCCGCTTTAACAAAATGCTCAAGGGCGTTGAGGTCATATTTTGTGTAAACATAGCCTTTGGAATCTGTGGAATCATAAAAATCTCTTGTGCCGGTAAAAAGAGGAATGCCCGTGACGGCATCGGTCTCATTGCCGTCGGCGTCATAGTATCTGGCGACACCTTCATCATTTATAAAGTAAGGTTTCCAGTTATTAAGAGAATAATTGAAGGACCTGTCGAACTTATCCTCAATAGAGTAGCGATAGGCGCTGTAGTTGGTCATTACATCATTGTAACAATCCTTAATGGAATCGGATATCGCAAGCTGCAGGCCGGAGCGAAGCTGCTCCACAACGCCGTCGGCGTTATAAGCGATTTCTCTGCCTGTTCGCTCGGATGATTTCATCTCACTTGAGGTATATGAAAGCGCCAAAATAAGCAAACCGAGTGTTGACAGGAATGTAAGCGCAATAATAACATTTACAAGACCCGCACCACTGTTATTCTGTTTAAAAGCTTTTAAGCTTTTCATACCATACCTCCGTGTTGATTAAAGCCGTAATCAGTCAAGTTTTGAACCGTTGAATGTGTAAACCGGTGATGATGTTGTGTTGATTGTGTAAAGAGTTTCATCATTCGGGTCGGCAGCGGCAATTTCTTCTGTTTCTACCGCGCCGCTTCTGTAAACATCAATGCTGATAAGGTAATATCTGTTATCCTTCTCCATTGTGACAAGATCTTTTTTCATAAAATCTTTTTCATTCAGGGTGTTTAAATAGTTGCCGTTAATTGTAATGCCCGAATTGTTTACCCACTTGTAACCCGTAAACGCCGCCTGACCGAGAGGCCTTTGTGTGGCAAGGCTTATGCCCGCGTTTGTGTAAATTTTGTTAGCCTCTTTATTGAGCAAAAGTGAAGCGTCGGTAATTCTCTGAATAATGCACGACTGGCTGCTCGGGTGCTCATATAAATTTGAAGTTGTAAGAAACTCATCGGTCACGGGCGCTCCGCCCTGAACCATGCGCTGTTTAACAATAAAGAATTTGGTCGGAACATTGCCGAGATTGTTGATAATTATAAGATCCCTTGTTTTGAGGCCGCCGTCTGTGTTGTAATTGCGCTGAACGCTTGCCGCCGCGAGATTCTTATAAGAATCCGTCATATTTGTTTTATCGGGGTTAATATCATATTGAGCATATCTCGGGTAAGCCTGACCGTAGAACGGGCCGGTTCTCGCTGTGTTATCTCTGTAATAGGGATAATACATTATGAATACCGTCGGCTCCGCGTTCGCGCCCTCAGCGGTTGTTGAATAACATGTAGGGTCATCCTGATTGAATGTGACTCTGCTTGACCAGGTGTAAAGGAACTGAGCGTTCTGCGTTTCGGGAACCTGCACACCGTTTTGGGTTTTATACTGCTGAACACCCTCAACATACACATACTGCTCATAAGTGTAGGTGTAATTATAGACCACATCCATATAAATACGGTCGCTTGTGTCTGTATAAACATTAACGGAAATAATGCGGTTTTTGGCTTTGTACGCCGGAACCTCGCTACCATTCTCCAAAGTATTAATTACTGCAGGGTGAACGGCTTTTCTGTAAAACTCATTATCCGATTTAGCGTCGGGGTTCTGATCCTCCTGCCATGACTGGGTAAAGGAGCCGTCCATAGCGGTGTATTGAGCTATTTCATAATTGTTAAGCTCATAAATTCCCGCCTCATCACCGCCGACAGCTTCACCGTCAAGCAGGGGTTCGCCCTCGGAGTAAGTTATAACGGCATCATAGGTGGAATTGCCGGCCTGTATGCCTTTGACGGCAACCTGACGGTCATCCGCCTTGTAAACATCATCGGCGGTTATGCCCAGCATTTCAGCTCCCGAACCCTGCATAAAGCTGTCTCTTGTGTAGGCATTGACAGCTTCCGCTATATTATCAGCCGCCATTGTAGCCTCGCCGAAAGCACGCGAACGCGCCGTAATGTTTGCGGATGTGGAAAATGCGTGCAACACCATACCTACGGAAATGCCGAGTATTGTAACCGCAACCAGCAACTCAGCAAGAGAAAAGCCCTTGTTGTTGCTGTTAAGTTTTTTTAACATTGCGCTTTCCCCCTGTTAATAATCATCAGGCCGCTGTGGTTGTTGCCGGCGCCGCGGTTGTTGCGGGTGCGGCTGTTGTCGCGGGAGCCGCGGTTGTTGCGGGAGCCGCGGGAGTTCCGGCTGTGCCAAACGGATCTCTTGTGCCGTAATTTACATTGGGAAGAGGTTCTGCGCTGTATTGAGCGCCCTCATAAATCACATAATATTTGGAGAGTGAAATGGTTGAATTGAGGTTTGAAGCCTCCGCGTTGTATGAAACATTAACGGAGTCAACAAATGTTGTGTTGTTTGTTTTTGCGTAGATATAATCGAGATATGATTTGAGCTGGTTGTAGTTAAGCGTGCCGGATGAGGTAGTGCCTGTCTGATAACCTTCAACATGCTTCATCTCGCCGTCAATAAAACAGTCAAAATCCGCAACAAGGTTGCTCGACTGGAAATCAACGGTCTGAAGGTCGGCGCCCACAGCCTCGCTTGCCTGCATAAGGTAGAGCAAAAAGTCTTCATCATTGATTCCGCTGGTTTTTTTGCCGTTTTCTTTAACTTCGCCCTTAGGCAGTTTGTTAAGATTTTTTGTAATGTTGGCTTTTGCCTGTGCAATTCCGGATTCATAAGTGGTCAAGTTGTTGTAGCAGTCATTAAGCTCGGTAAGATAGGCTTTGCGCGTGCCTATTTCTTCTTCAAGAGCAGTATTCTTTTCGGAATACTTTGAATATCCAAGGAAATATGCGGCAAGAACAATAGCAATGCCCAAAACAGTAAGAATAAGATTATACTCACGCCATGTGAGCTTTTTCTTTGATGATTTTTCAGCCATTATTTCGCACCTCCTTAATTATTCTTCTTCAGTTGCGGCTTCTGTAACAACCGCGACCGTTGTGGTTTCGGGAACCTTATAGAGACAGGTGATTGTGAATGAAACAGTCTCAGGTGAATTGTCTTCACTTGTTGTTTTTGTCATTGAGCTTACCTGAACAATGTCAATCGACTCAAATGTGCGGAACTGCCTTATGACAGCCGCCGCCTCATCAAAACCTGGAACTTCCACCGACATGGTAACGCCTGTGGAGGTGCAGTCCGCCGAGAGCATCGCTATTGCAGAGGGCATCTTTCTTTCAAGTTCCGTGAAGAAATCCAGAAGTTTTTCGTTATTATTGAGCGAGCCGTCAACAAAAGTCTGAAGCTGTTTGTCGCCCGCCTGATAGCGGAGATATGAATTGTAAGTTTCTTCCGCGTACATTTTCTGGTCAATTTCTTTTTCTATATTATTGAGTTCGCCGTTGAGGCTTCTGTTCTGCATAAAGACTATGCCGCAAAGAACCGCGCCGATAAGCAACCCCGCGCCGAACACAAGAAGGCCGTAGCGTGAACCTGCCGCGCTCTTCTTTTTGCCGCCCGCGCGGCCTGTTCTTTTGAGGTATTCATCAGTGAGAAAGTTCATAGGTGCCACACGGGCGCCGAGACTGTTGATATAAACCGAAATACTCTCAATGCTGTTGGCAAGGCCCTGCATTTCGGGAACTTCCTCAAGCCAGTATGTTGATGATGCTATAACATCGGCAACAAGCTCTTTAAGCCCGGCAAGGTGGCAGCAGCTGCCCATAAGAACTATGCGTTCAATGGGTTTTTCCGCGTTTTCTTCACTGCCGGAACGGAAGTAGTCAACGCTTCTTGAAAGGCCTGTAACAAGCCTTGAAAGGCAGTCGCTGAATTCCTCTGTATCCGCTATGGCTGTGGGATTCTCTTTTGAAACGCTGAGTTCCTGAAGAGCTTTGAGGTAATCCTCATCCATCATCTCCTGCGTTGCCATATAGCGGCAGATCATCTCATCACCGCCGACCGAAAGGGCACGCTGCATAAGCATATTGCCCTCTTCCATAAACGCAACCGAAGCCGAGTCGGGGTCAATGGAAATATACATATTAACGCCTTCACTGCGGAAGCCTTTAAGAACCTGATACTGTGAGTTACCGCTGAAATCAAGCGCCTCAACTGTTAAACCGGCGGCATCTGCGAGGGTGGTGTAGCTGTCGCTCATAGCTATGGGCATTGCAACTACAAGCACACGGCTCTCTTTCTTGGTTTTGTTGAGAAGCATTGTGTCAACAAGATATTTTGATGTGTCAATAGGGAAGTAGTCGGAAATGTTTGTTCTGATAACATTTCTTATCTGATCTTCTTTGACTATGGGCAGGGTAACCTCACGGGTGGCTATTTTAGTTGATGTAACCGAGAAAATGACATCTGTCGCTGAAACGGCGTGCATAGCCATCTCCTGCTTGAGCTTTTCACCGAGTTCAACAGGGTTGACAATCTGGCCGTCAACAACCGCGCCCTCGGGGGTGGCGAATGTGAAGCAATCGCTGATTGAATAAGCTTTGCCTCTTTTTTCGGAAACCGCAACTTTGCAGATGCGCTTGCCGCATTCAATGTTTAACAATTTTGCCGCCATAGTTTATCATTCCTTTTCATTTTTTTCTCATTAATTTCCAATAAATATATTTATAAAAGGTATATTACCTTATAGTTTTCGACATTTAAGAAACTCCCACAAAAGAGAGGTATATTTCAAGCAGTCTGTCGCCCCACAGAGCGGCAACAAGAAAACCTGCCGAAAGGTAAGGCCCGAACGCGAGTTGACGCCCTTTGTGAAGAGCCTTCATTAATATTAAATGTATTATAGAGCCGAACAGGCTTGCTATAAACAGGGCCAGAAGGCTTTTTTTGAGCCCTAAAAACAGCCCCGCGGCCATTACCAATTTAAAATCTCCGCCGCCCATCGCTTTGCCGCCGGTAACAAGAATGATTATCAGGAACAGCGCTCCCATTACAACGGGACCGAGGATTGAGTCAAGCCAATGTTCGTGATAAAAAATCAGTCTTACCGCGCCGAGAACGGCGATAAATATGACAATCGGGAAGGGAATTTCAAATGTGCGCGCATCAATTATGGATATTACGAGAAGCGCCGAAAAAAGCAGGCAGGTGAGAATAAAATCCGCTGTCAGGCCTTTTACAAACAGGGCGAGCACGCACAGCAACCCGTTTGCCGCTTCAATCAAGGGGTATTGCGGTGAGATTTTTGACTTGCAGCCGTGGCATTTGCCCCTGAGGGCAAGCCAACTGAAAAGAGGTATGAGTTCATACCAGTGAAGCTTTTTGCCGCAGGTCATACAGTGCGAGGGTACGGTAACAATGCTTTGTTTTTCGGGGATGCGGTAGATGCAGACATTAAGGAAGCTACCGAACACAATGCCGAACAGAAATGTGAAAATATAAACAAGCCAAGGCGCTGTTTCCATTATGAGTTCAGCTGATTGTTTCAATGGGTTTTCTCCTTTGCAAATGAGTAGTTAGGAGTGAGAACTGAGAAGTTGAGGACGGGACTGCGCCCGTACCCGATTTATAAACTTTGCGATACGGTTTTGGTTATTACGGTAAGCATTCTGAAGAGTTCATCGCAATCCGAAACAATGCTGTGGTATTCGCTTTCGGAGATATAATCCGTTTCTTTTAAAAGAGTCAGCCAATACTTTGTTTCACTGCATTCTTTAAACGCAATTTGCATCTTCGCGAGAAAGTCTTTGCGGCTTGACGCGCATTGAGCCTCCGCTATATTGGCTCCGATACTTGTTCCGCTGCGCAAAATCTGCTTTGCCATAACGGTTTCTTTTTTGATATTAGACAAATATCTGTATAGATTGATTATTCTGACGGAAAACTTAACGCTCTTTTCAGACACAATGCTTTTATTCATAATGACTGACCGCCAACCTGTTCAGTGAGTGTGCGGTAAGAAGCTGATTTTTTTAACTTATAACTTCTCACTGCTCACTTCTAACTGATTTAATCCGCGCCCCAACAAAGGGGGTGTGTTGGGGCGAATGACATTTTTTAATCCGGATTAATCAATGTTTGAAAGGCACGCGCCTTTCTGTTTTGTTAATGCGTGGATTTTAGAATTTAAGAAAATTGTTCAGCTAGAATTAGCTGGCGTTGCTTCTCATTGAGAATGTGGGTGAGCCGTTGTTGTTGGTAATTGTAATTGTGTAAACAAGAGTTGACTGAGTTGTTTTGCTACTGTCAATACCGCACTG
>ONON01000091.1 GCA_900319455.1 uncultured Eubacteriales bacterium | reverse complement strand
TTTTTAACCGACAACCGTTTGATATATATATATATCTTGAAATAACACTGTCTCGGTGATATTATATAAAAAACCACCCGTAAACGGAGGCTTTCAGATGAATGGCAAATCTATAATCAAAAGATTAACGGCTGTTTTGCTGTGCGCGGTGATGTTATTCAGTACATTGTGCGCTCCGGCATACGCCGCGAACGGCGCGGCAGAGGAAGAAAAAAACTATACAGCCGACTGCCCTTATATAAAGGTGCTCGGTCTTATGTCAACCGACATTTATGTTGACAAAAGCGACCCCTCATCCGGCACTGTCTGGCCTCCTCAGACAGGCACCGTAATAAAGGATGTTTTAAAACTTCTGCCGTCTCTTTTTGAACTTGCACTGACAAAGAATTACAGCCGTTTCGGCGAAAAGCTTTACGCGGCGGTCTATGACATTTTCTCCCCTTTGTATATGTACGGCACGGGCGAGGTGCAAAACAAATCCGGCACAATATTCACCTACCCGGAACCCGAAAAAATCAAAAAAGACAGTTACCTTATCTTTGAATACGATTGGCGGCTTGACCCCGTTGAACTTGCTGCACAGCTGAATGATTTTATAAACTATGTTCTTGAATGCTCCGGCAGTGAAGAGGTTGTGCTTGAATGCCACAGCTACGGCGGGGTGGTCACTTACACTTATCTCAACAATTACGGCACGGAGAAAGTGCGCAGCGTCGCTTTCAATGCCGCCGCGGTTTACGGTACCGCGTTTGTCGGCGAAATCTGCAAAGGTAAAGTAGTTCTCAATGACGAGGGAGCGGTTGAATACCTTAAAAGCGTGTGGGCTTACAGTGACGCCGAAAAGTTTCTCAACGGGCTTACCGGCGTACTCTATAAAACAGGTGTTCTCGGTTGGCTGTGCGATAAAGTCAACAACATAGCGCGCGGGCTCGGCAAAGACGCTATGGCAAACTGCATTTTGCCGATGTTCGGCAGTTGGCCGAGTATATGGTCAATGGTCAGTGATGAATGCTATGACGACGCTTATAATCACATATTCAACGAAATCTGCCCCGAATATAAACTTGACTATTCCGCTCTTCAAAAAAAGGTGGATAACTACACGAACACAATCAGAGTAAACAGGCAGAGCATTCTCAAAAACATTAACGAAAACTGCAACCTCTATGTGCTTGCCCGCTACGGCTTCTGCACCGTATTTATTGTTGAGAACTGGAAAATTCAGGGCGATATGGCCGTTGACCTGCGATATTCATCATTCGGCGCAACGGTTCTGCCTTACGGTGAAAAGTCTGAAAAATCCGGCAGATATATTTCTCCCGACGGCGATATAGACGCGTCAACCTGCCTTTTCCCCGAACAAACCTGGTTTCTTGATAACGCCACACACATTCCCACATTCCGCTGTATGCATGACTGGTTCGCGCGCCTTCTGTATTTTGACGGTCAGGCAACGGTTGACACATTTGAAGACTCCCCTCAGTTTTTGTTCTATAACGAGAATTCGGGAACATTTACGGCGGATAATTGATTAACAATAAAAAAGCAAACAGCCGGGGCATCATCGTTAAGATAAAGCTCCGGCTGTTATTATGTTTTAATATCAGTTTTTTCCTGCTATGCTGTTTTTAATCATGTCGGCAAGGCATTTGAAAAACCGTATGATTTTTGCGAATACGCTTTCTCCTCGGTATGGGGTGTCTGTTCCTCTGCCTGCGTAACAGCCTATATTGCAACTTTCGGTTTTATTGCCGAAAAAGTCTGTTTCGCAGCCGTCATCCATTTTGTATCCAGACCCTATAAGAGGCGAATTCTTTGAGAGAGTGAATGAGTTTATATCGGAATAATCATCACCGGAAAATCCCGGAACGGTGTTGAACTTTGTTCCCGTTATCAGCCCCGAAATGCAGTTATAATAGCAGTTGTTCGCAATTACACTGCCTTTGTATGATGACGGATCAAGGTTCGGATTGAGGCGGTATCCGTCTTCAAAAACAATAATATTGTTCACAACATAAGAGTCAAAAAGCTCATCCATATCAAAGCGTTGAGAATTTATGATTGTATTATTGTAAAACCGGAAATTCTTTTCACCCGGGCCCTGGGTCAGCGTGTTTCTTCCGCCGTTGTCGTTGACGGAGAGACAGTAGCGAACCGTGTTACCTACCTGCGGGCTTGTTTTTGCGTTGTTGACAACAAAGCGCACATTATCGTGTGAATAAATATACTGATAAGTGCAGTGGTTTGACTGCGAATCAAAATCAACCGTCATACCGTCACCTACATTTTTCTGGCCCGCTATTTCGCAGTATTCAATGGTGCTGTTCTCACTGCCCCAAAACCACGCGGCGGCAGTAAAATAAAGGATTTCACCGTTTTCGTCAACGCCCTCGCCCTGACAGCAGTCAATAACACGGCAGTGAGTCATAAGCGCGCCGTCGCAAATACCTAAAATCACTGCTTCGCCGTCCATATCATGAAAATAAGTGTTCTCTATAAGTGCGCCTGTGTTATAGACGGGGTCAAGGTCGCTGAATTCAACATCATCCCACGGGCTGCCTTTGCTGCCGTCATACGCGCCCCAGATATTAATGCCGTTGCCGCAGTCGAACAGTTCGCAATCCTTCAGAGTGAAACCGTTTACCGGGAAAAGCGAACGCGCGGGCAGACCCTTGACCATTACACAGCCCCTGTTTTCCGCGGCGCCCGCGGAGGCGTTGTCGCGGCTTGTGACTTTGTAATTTTGTATGTTGTGAATTTTCAACCGCTCAAGCGTTACACCTTCGCTCGGAGCGGTCAGGGCGTCAACCCATATTCCCCCTCCGTTTGGAGCGGTTATTTCAAGATCGCTCACTGTTATATATGAACAGTCAAAAAGGCGGAGCACCTCGGCGCGTTTTTCCGTGGTAAGAACGGGAGCAGCGCCCTCGCCGTACGCAGTTATTGTTATGGGTGCGTTTTTTGTGCCGCGGCTGTTTGTAACAGTGAGTGTGCAGTCATAAACGCCTCCTCTGCGAAAAAGAACGCTGTCGCCCGGGCCGAGAGTACACTCTGTGACAGGCACGGTTTTCCACGCTGTTTCGGGGGTCAGCCCGTCGCCGCTTTCGCTTCCGTCAACCGAGTCGATATAATATGATGTGCCGCCTGATGTACCGCCCGCGGCAGGCAAACACACGCATAACAGAAGCGCAAGGCACAGCAAAACGCCGACTGTTTTTTTCATTTTTTTGCCGCCTTTCAAAAAATTTGTATGATATATAATAACACGGCACAGCGAACAATACAATTTTTTTGTAAAAATAATAAAACAAAAAATAAAACTTGATAATTTACAGGTTTTCTGTAATAATAAAATATAATGTTATTTTATATTGGGAGGGTATCGGCGTGACACAGCAGGAAAATTTAAGGCTTGCGGAGCTTTTGTTCCCCTCTGTTGACAAAACACCTCAATACTATGAAGAACTGTACCCCGAGCGCGAATTAAAAGAAGGAGCCCGGGTTACCCGTTTTGCGCCTTCACCCACCGGCTACCTTCACATAGGCGGTCTTTTCGGCGCGCTTGTGGATGTGCTGACCGCGAAGGTTTCGGGCGGCGTATCATATTTAAGAATAGAAGACACCGACAAAAAGCGTGAGATAGAAGACGGTGTTTCCGCCATAACAAACGGAATGCGTGCTTTCGGTGTGGAATTTGACGAAGGCGTAACCGGTTTCGGCACCGAAAAGGGCGCATACGGCCCATACACGCAAAGCAGCCGCGTTGAGATTTATCAGACAGTCGCGAAATCGCTTGTGGAGCGAGGCCTTGCCTATCCGTGCTTCTGCACGGCGGATGAGCTTTCGGCTCTGCGCGAAAAGCAGGAGGCGGACGGAGCTTCCATAACAGGATATTTCGGGGAATACGCGAAATGCAGGAATCTTTCGTTTGATGAAATAAAGGCGAATATTGACGCGGGCAAAAGCTGGGTGTTGCGCTTTCGTTCCGACGGCAGCGAAGAAAAAAGAATAACCTTTGAAGATATAATAAGAGGCAAAATCGAAATGCCGGAAAATATTATTGACGAGGTTCTTCTTAAATCAGACGGAGTGCCTACCTACCATTTTGCCCATGTGTGCGACGACCACTTTATGCGCACAACACATGTAATAAGAGGCGAGGAGTGGATTTCATCCGTTCCAAAGCACATAGCTCTTTTCAAGGCTTGCGGCTACAGGGTGCCGAAATACGCGCACACTCCGCAGGTAATGAAATTTGATGACGAAACAGGTGACAAACGCAAGCTTTCAAAACGCAAAGACCCCGAAGCCGCGGTCAGCTACTTTGTTGTTGAAGGATTTCCGAAAGAGAGCCTTATAGAATATCTGCTCACCCTCATAAGCTCCGGCTTTGAGGATTGGCGCAGGGCAAACCCCGGCGTGCCGGCGATGAATTACCCGTTCAACCTCAAAAAGATGAGTTCGAGCGGCTGCCTTTTCGACCTTGTTAAGCTTAATGATGTGAGCAAAAATGTGATTTCAACGATGAAAGCGGATGTTGTCGCGGACAGAGTTATGCAGTGGGCGAAGGAATACGCCCCCGGTTTTTATGCGCTTACGCAGAAGAATCCCGGCTATCTGAGAGACGCGCTCAACATTGACCGCGAAAACCCCAAACCGAGAAAAGACATTTCAAAGTGGAGCGAAGTGCCGAAATATCTTGAGTATTTCTATGACGAGCTTTATACTCCTGATTATACTCTGCCGCAAAACATCGCGCGCACCGACGCGAAGGCAATTCTTGAAGAATACATAAAAGTTTTTGATATAAACGATGACAAAGACACCTGGTTTGCCAAAATCAAGGAGCTGTGCGCGCCGCTTGGCTTCACGCCCAATGTCAAGGAATACAAGGCAAACCCCGAAATGTTCAAAGGTCATGTCGGCGATGTTTCAACGGTAATAAGAATAGCCGTTACCTCACGCAGTCAGACTCCGGACCTTTGGTCGGTTATGAATGTGCTGGGCGAAAACAAAGTGAAGGCAAGGCTTGAGTGCGCCGCTACCGCTTACGGAAAGGAATGATTATTATGGGTTCACCGGTTATCGGCAACAATTTTATATGGGATTTTATTGATGAAGACCTTGAAAACGGAGTAAACTCCCGCGTTCAGACGAGATTTCCTCCCGAGCCCAACGGCTACCTGCACATAGGTCACGCCAAGGCTATATGCATTGACTTTATGACAGCAGAAAAATACGGCGGAATATGCAACCTGCGCCTTGATGACACAAACCCGTCAAAAGAAGATACCGAATATGTCGATGCGATCAAAGAGGATATTGAATGGCTCGGCTTTAAATGGAACAAATGCCTGTACGCGTCGGGCTACTTTGATTTTATCTATGAGTGCGCAATAAAACTTATTAAAGCGGGCAAGGCCTATGTCTGCGACCTCAACGCGGATGAAATCCGCGAATACAGAGGCACTCTTACCGAACCCGGCAAAAACAGCCCCTACCGCGACAGAAGCGTTGAAGAAAACCTTGACCTTTTCCGCCGCATGACCGAAGGCGAGTTTGCCAACGGCGAAAAGACCCTGCGCGCAAAAATAGATATGGCGTCGCCGAATATCAATATGCGTGACCCAGTTATTTACAGAATAAGCCATACATCCCATCATCAGCTCGGCGACAAATGGTGCGTTTACCCGATGTATGATTTTGCTCATCCTCTTTCTGATGCCGCCGAAAAAGTCACATATTCCCTGTGCTCACTTGAATTTGAAAACCACAGGCCGCTTTATAACTGGTTCATTGAGAACATAGGCTTTGATGAGCCTCCCCGTCAGATTGAGTTTGCCCGCCTGAACATAAACTACTGCGTTACAAGCAAGCGAAAGCTGCTCACCCTCGTTGAAAAAGGCATTGTTTCGGGCTGGGACGACCCCCGTATGATTACTCTGTGCGGCCTGCGCAGAAGAGGCTACCCCGCCGACGCGATAAAGGATTTTGTAGTAAGAGCAGGGGTTGCCAAGGCAGACAGCATTGTTGATTTCGGCTTGCTTGAAGCCTGCTGCCGTGACTCTCTCAACGCATCCGCGCCGAGGGCGATGGCGGTTCTCAGGCCTCTCAAAGTTATAATCGACAACTACCCCGACGGCCTTGTTGAGGAAATTGAGGTTGATGTTCATCCCGACAGACCGGAGTTCGGCAAAAGAACCGTTAAATTCTCGAAGGAGATTTACGTTGAACGCGACGACTTTATGGCGGAACCCGTCAAAAAATATTTCCGCCTCTACCCCGGCAATGAGGTAAGGCTGAAAAGCGCTTATTATATAACCTGCACCGGTTACGAAACGGATGAAAACGGAGAGGTTATCTGCCTGCATTGCACTTATGACCCCGAAACGAAGGGCGGCGATTCGCCCGACGGCAGAAAGGTGCGCGGTACTCTTCACTGGGTAAGCGCGGCAGACAGCGTAAAGTGCGAAATCCGCCTTTATGACCGTTTGTTCAATGTTGAAAATCCTTCCGAAGACGGCGGAGACGCCTACCTCAACCACATAAACCCCGATTCGCTCACCGTGCTTGACAACTGCCTTGTTGAGGGCGGACTTGCCGCGGTTAAACCCGGCGAAACATTCCAGTTTATGCGTCAGGGTTATTTCTGCGCGGATAAAGACTCCGAGGAGGGGAAACCCGTATTCAACCGGACCGTCGCTCTTAATTCATCCTGGGGCAAATAATCGAAAGGGAGATATAATAATGAATATTGTGTACAGAACAGTTCATATAATACTTGCCGCAGCGGTATTCCCCGCGGTGTTCTTTCTTCAGTTGTTTTATATGGAAATTTCCCCGAAATTTCTTGATTACGGAATGAGCCTTGAATTCAGTCTTTATCAGATTTTCGATCTGTTCGGAGGCGGCAGCAAAACAAGCGCCGTAAGAAGCGCGTTTTCCAAAGAGAGCCTGTCAAACATCTGGAGCGTGTTCGCGGGTTCCCGCGCGAGCCTTGTGCTTATGATGATAAGCGCGGTTCTTACCCTTGCGCTTACTGTTTTTGTCATAGTGGCAGGCATTGTCAAGGGCAACCGCAAGGTTCTTCTTTCGGCAAGCTCCGCGGGTCTTGTAACATCAATTCTTTTTAAAGTTTTTTCCGCGAATGTTTGCAGATCCGTCGTAAGCGGTAAGGTTGATATTGTAAGTCTTTTCACAAAGTCATTTCTCGGCAATTTCTTCGGCGACCTGCTGAGCGTTGACACTTTGCGCATAGGCGCTTTTTCAAACGCCGTGCTCATACTGTTTATGTGTATGGTAATATGGAGCGTCATTTATATTGTGACCGACATCGGCCTTGAAGAAGATAAAACCGCGAAAGCCGGAAAATAATAAATTCCTGTTTTAAAAGTGTTATTGCCGTTACAATAAATCCGCCTTTCGCCCGAAAATAAAAAAATTGCCTTTCGGATATTGAAATTGCAAGAAAAATGAGTTAAAATATTTTTTGCAATTCAACCGGACGCATAGCTCAGCCGGTCAGAGCGTTCGCTTCACACGCGAGAGGTCTTGGGTTCGAGCCCCAATGTGTCCACCAAATAAAAGAAGTCGAGAAACGCCTCGGCTTCTTTTGTTTTTGAAATAAGGGATTCACACACAGAGGGAGTCTGAACGCAGAGAAGACCAACCGCTCCGGTAGAGCGTTTGGCGGCGATGTATAAAGGGGCAAAGAGGGAAATACAGAGCGAAGACGAAACCGACACAAAAAACATATCAGCCGGGTAAGCGATGAGGAGTCGTTCGCCCGGCTGATTTATTGCGTTTTGATTTCCCGATACCAAGGTTCCGCCATTATGATATTTAGCTTCTTATTGCGTGAGCAACAAGGTTCTGCCCGAAGGGCAGGTTCTTATTACGGTGTTACTCAGCTGCGCCGCACAGAGCGTGAGGTGTGGCTGATGACCATAGGCCATTTACTCGACCAGTGGGAGATTCATAAGCAGTTTACCGGAATCAGCAAACCTTATGAAAATAATAATATTGATGATGTTTTTTCGGTGGGGATGGATTAGATATATGAATTATTGCCCATACTTCATTTCAATTCGAATCATATGATTTATTCTAAGCCAACCACTTTCTTTATATGCCTCCATATAAATATGGAAGGAATTCAATTCGGTTTTAAATTTACTATTCACGTCATTTAAAACATCACGAATGAAAGAATATATTGGTTCATCACGTCCTTGATATTTTTGTAAAATATATGGAGACTTTTTATACTCGAAAACAACTTTATTCATTAGAACAATAGTCTTTTGTGGCTTTCCATTGTTTTGAATAACTGAATTTGCAGTTTTTTCTACATATGGATAAAGATATTCATAGAGATAATTTGCAAATCTATCTTCTTCCTCATGTGCTCGTATTCTCCATTCGTCCTCTTTCCTTTTTTTCTCCTCTTTTATAATATACTGATTATAAATTGCAATTTGATTAAGCCTTTCAAAACCACTCGCATTTTCATTTATAGGATAACTAACAGAGGGAGCTTCTTGTTTTGGATAAACTATATTGTGCTTTTTTGAATAATTATCGACTGCTGTTTTTGCTTCTGCAAGCCCAGCTCCTGTACATTCCCTAAAGCGTTTAATCGCATTAATCAAGTCATGATCTTTTTCTATAAAGTTTACTATTGAGCAATATTGTTCGTTTGAAAGCTCGTATCCTTCAAATACTATCAGTCCTTTGTCATTGATGCCGAGGCGTTTCAAACCTTCAATAGCAGTTGTATTATGGATATCAATGTCTAACACTTTATTATAATACTCAACCGCTTTAATAATGTTTCCCTGTTCTTCATACTGTCTAGCTCTTGCATTTAGATTGTCAATATTCATCCCCGCAACATTGATTGTAGCATTGTCAATTTTAAATGTGTTGTTGTAATTGGTGATAGCTTTCTCAACGACATACGGAGTGTTGCAGAACTGACAAACCGCAGCGTCATGGGAATTATCAACGTTTAGTATTCCCCCGCAGTTTGGACATTTAGCTTGAACAAACGGCATATACGTTCCTCCAATTATTCAGCGTAACTAATTAATAATGCCATTTCTTAATGTAATCTTTGTTGTTTCTTAATCAAATACTGCTGAAGAACACGAAAGATTTCATTTTGATTTTTAATCATATGAACCGTATTTTCTCCTCCGGTATGATAAAGAATAATAGAATTATGTTTGTGTTTAGCAACCGAATAAATCGAATCAATCGAAACCTTCAATTGTTGATCGCCTGAACGCCCACAAACAATATAAACATTATCATCTGTTACTATTATTTCTTCATTTTTCGTTCTAACATCAATTGATGACATATAAATAGCGGGTATTAAGTAAAGACCAATGAAAATTAAAAAAACTCCATTAAAAGTATTTGCTTCTTGATTTGAAGCGACAGCCATTAATCCAAATCCACCGTTAATTATGCAAATAGTTATGAAGAAAACAGCAAGAGTAAATATCAGGTATAAAATTACTCGTTTTCTATATGAAAAATGTTCGCTTCTTATTACTACAGATTCGTTATTAAACCTATTCTGTGATGGCTTGATAGATGATTGTTGGTTCAAACTTGCCCCGCATTCAGGACAGAATTTACTTTCTCCGGCATCTTTGCCGCAATTAGGACAATACATATTTCACCCTCCACGAAATAATAAATCTATTCACAATAATTTGTGAATAGTTTAATTGTATCAAAAAGAACATAAGAAATCAATAAAAATTAATAAGGAGGTGACCGCATGACAGACAATTTCGGATTGAAACTCGGAATAGACGGCGAACGCGAATTTAAAAAGGCTCTATCGAAAATAAACCGGACTTTCAAAGTCCTCGGCTCCGAGATGAAACTCGTATCTGTGCAGAATAAAAAACTATGCCGAAAAAGTCAATCAATATTCACACTGTGAATATTATATGAAAATAAATTATGAATGTCAAGCATATTATATGACATAATTTAATATGCGAGGTGACATTATGAGAAATATAAAACTGATAAGGGTAATAAATGACTACACTCAGTTAAAAGTTCAAATGGAAACCGGAATTCAGCAAAGCATAATATCAAAATATGAAACAGGTGAACTGACGCCGACCACCGACAACCTTCTCATTTTGTCTGACTTTTATAACACAAGCGTTGATTTTCTGCTTGACCTGACGGATGAAAAAACGCCGTATCCGAAAAAGAACTGAAAACAGACCATGAAGAAAAATCAATAACAGGCAAACAAAAAGCAGCCCGGAAAGGCTGCTTTTGTAATAACCGTATTCAATTATAATATCCCTTAGACTTGG
>ONON01000277.1 GCA_900319455.1 uncultured Eubacteriales bacterium | reverse complement strand
GTATGGTAAGCAAATCTGACGATGTTATGCGGCTTTTAGTTTGATGCGAAAACCAATACTGGTTTATGAGTTACTGCCCAACGGCGGATTTTTATTTTGCCTTGGTTTCGCAATAGATGCAACGGTAGATTTTGGAGCCGCTGTCGGATAGGCGGAAAATGTGGTCAAGCTCCTGCTCACAGGAGGTTATACACCTTGGATTTTTGCATTTGAGAACATTAGTCAGTGTCTGAGGTGTGCCTATAACCTTTTTTTCAACAAGCCTGCCGTCTCTGATTACATTGACAGTGGCGTCCGGGTCAACATACCCTATGGCGTCAAGGTTCACCGGAATATCGGCATCGATTTTGATAATATCCTTTTTGCCCATTTTTGCGCTTGTGACATTTTTTATCAGCGCCACACAGCAGTCAAGGCCGTCGAGATCAAGCAGCTCATAAAGCTTCATTGAGTTGCCGGCTGAAATGTGGTCTATAACTATTCCGTTCTGAATTGAGTCAACATTCATTTCTTCGCCTCCTCAAGCAGTTTGAGTATAAGCGCCATACGCATATATTTGCCGTTTAAAACCTGCTTGAAATAGCAGGCTCTCGGGTCGCTGTCAACCGCAACGCTTATCTCGTTTACTCTTGGCAGCGGGTGCATTACGCACAAATCCGGCTTTGCCGTTTCAAGCTTTTTAACATCCAGAATATAGCTGTCTTTAAGCCTTAAATAATCCTCTTCATTAAAAAATCTTTCGCGCTGAACCCTTGTCATATAAAGTATGTCAAGCTCCGGCATGACCGAAAGCAAATCTGTTGTTTGAGAGTAAGGAATGCCGTTCTTTTTGAGAACATCCTTTTTGATATAGCTCGGCAGTTTAAGCTCAAGCGGAGAGATAAGCACAATTTTTATGCCCGTGTAGCGTGACATGGCGGAGATAAGCGAATGAACCGTTCTGCCGAATTTAAGGTCGCCGCAAAAGCCTATTGTAAGGTTATTGAAACCGCCCTTTTCTCGGTAAATAGTCAGCAGATCGGCAAGGGTCTGCGTAGGATGATTGTGGCCGCCGTCGCCCGCGTTGATAACGGGAATGGAAGCGTTTGCCGCCGCAACAAACGGAGCGCCCTCCTTAGGGTGGCGCATTGCTATAATATCGGCGTAGCAGGAAACGGTTTTTGCCGTGTCGGCAACACTCTCGCCTTTTGCGGCGGATGACGATGACCCGCTGGAAACAGACAGCACATTGCCGCCGAGTTCATACATTGCCGCTTCAAAGCTCAGCCTTGTTCTGGTTGAAGGCTCAAAGAAAAGTGTGGCAAGTTTTTTTCCGCGGCACTTCTCGCTGTATTTTTCGGGGTTTTCAATTATATCGCAGGCGGTTTTTATAAGCTCATCAATTTCCTGCGTTGACAAATCCCTTATATCAATTAAACTTCTCATAGTGTAATCCAGCTTTCATCGGAAGGATTGTTTCTGAATTTAATGAGTTTCGCGACATCTTCGGGTTTTATATAGCCGGTGTCTGCCGCAACCTGAGCCACCGTGTCAAAATCGGTGAGCGATATGTTTTTTACATCCGCCGCCGCGAGACGGTCAATACCCTTTTGCATACCGTAGGTGAATATGCTCACAATACCGAGCACCTGCGCGCCGGCCTCACGAAGCACATTAACAACCTCAATAACGCTGCCGCCCGTTGAGATTAAATCCTCAACAACAACAACCCTTTGCCCCTTTTCAAGCCTGCCCTCAATCTGATTCTGCCTGCCGTGGTCTTTGGCACCCGAGCGAACATAGCCCATAGGCATATTGAGCAGGTGCGCGGTTATTGCCGCGTGAGCTATGCCGGCGGTTGAAGTGCCCATAAGCACCTCGGCTTCCGGATAGTTCTCCTTTATTGTTTTCGCAAGAGCGTTTTCAACATCCGTGCGCACCTCCGGCGCGGTAAGCGTCAGGCGGTTGTCGCAATAAACCGGGCTTTTTATACCGCTCGCCCAGGTAAATGGTTCTTCCGGGCGGAAAAACACCGCTTTTATTGAGAGCAAATCTTTCGCGATAAGTTCTTTTGTCTGCATTTCTTTTCTCCTTTTATCCGACAAATTCGGCAATACATCTTTCATAAACTGCAACCGGGTCGTCCGCGGCGGTAATCGGTCTGCCCACCACTATGTAATCGGAGCCGATTTCTTTTGCCTGCGCCGGCGTCATAACACGCTTCTGGTCGCCTATATCTCCGTCGGCAAAGCGCACACCCGGCGTTACCGTTATAAAATCCGCTCCGCAGGTTTCGTGAACTTTCGCCGCCTCAAGAGGTGAGCACACAACACCGTCGAGCCCCGATTTCTTTGCGTTGAGCGCATAGTGCATAACAACTTTATCCATAGGCTCATCAATAAGCAGGTCGTTTTTAAGCGCTTCCGAATCGGTTGACGTAAGCTGTGTTACGGCTATAAGCAGCGGCCTTGTGCCGTCCGCGCGGGTCAAGCCCTCAAGAGCCGCCTGCATCATACGCGATGTGCCGGACGCGTGAAGGTTGCATATATCAACATCGAGGTTTGAAAGCACCGCCATTGCCTTTTTGACGGTGTTGGGTATGTCATGAAGCTTTAAATCAAGAAAGATTTTGTGCCCTCTCTTTTTGATTTCACGAACAATTGAGGGTCCCTCCGCGTAAAAAAGCTCCATTCCGATTTTAACAAAAGGCTTTCTGCCCGTGAATTTGTCAAGAAAATCAAATGTCTGCCGTGCGCTTGCGAAATCGCAGGCAATAATAACATCCTTACCCATTGAAAGCACCTCCCGTAATATCCGACAGTCTGTCTGTTTTATACTCATCCATAACGCGTTCAAGATCGTTTATAATGTTAAGGCAGGCGCGCGGATTTATCAGATTTGCCGTGCCGACTTCAACCGCCGACGCTCCCGCGAGCATCATTTCAATAACATCCTCCGCCTTTGATACGCCGCCAATTCCCACAACCGGAACGCTTACCGCGTTCGCTACCTGATAAACCATGCGCAGGGCCACCGGGAATATTGCGGGGCCCGAAAAGCCGCCCATTATGTTTTTGATAACCGGTTTTTTTGTTTTTAAGTCTATGCGCATACCGAGCATGGTGTTGATAAGGCTTATCGCGTCAGCACCCTGGGCTTCGCACGCTTTTGCTATTTCAACTATATCCGTGACATTGGGTGTGAGTTTAACAATAAGCGGCTTTTTCGCAACCGGTCTGACCGCTCGCACAACCTCCGCCGCGGATTTCGCGTCTGTTCCGAAATTGACGCCTCCGCTGTGAACATTCGGGCAGCTTATGTTGAGTTCTATCCAGCCCACCTGTTCCTCTTCACTTATTTTTTCAACATTCTCAACGTATTCATCAATCGAAAAACCGCCGATGTTTGCCATAACCGGTTTGTTGAAACACCTTTTAAGCTTAGGAAGCTCCTCGCTGATTACTTTGTCAATTCCGGGGTTCTGTAAACCCACCGCGTTAATCATACCGGAGGTGCATTCCGCTATTCTCGGCGTAGGATTGCCGAAACGAGGCTCTTTTGTTGTGCCTTTGAACGAAAATGTGCCGAGAATGTTTATGTCATAAATCTCCGCGAACTCATAGCCGAAGCCGAAAGTTCCTGAGGCGGGAATAACGGGGTTGTCGAGAGTTATTCCGCAAAGGTCAACGCTCAGTCTTCCCATATTATTTCCTCCTTTTTGAGCACGGGACCCTCTTTGCAAATCCGTTTGTAACCTGTGACGGTTTTGCAGGAACAGCCCATACAGGCGCCGAAGCCGCAGCCCATACGCTCTTCAAAACTGAACTGACCCGATGTCGCGGTTTTCTTAAAAACCGCTTTGAGCATAGGTTCCGGGCCGCAGGTGTAAAAGTATGAGTAATCAGCCGGCAGAGCGTCGGTGACAAAACCTTTTACGCCGTATGATCCGTCGGCTGTTGTAACTGTCACATCGGCTCCGAGCGCTTTGAACTCATCCTCATAAAACACTTCCTCTTTTGTGTTGAAGCCGAGAACGACGCTCACCTTTTTGCCCTGTGAAACAAGTTTTTTCGCAAGCATATACAGAGGGGGCACTCCTACTCCCCCGCCGAGAAGAAGCGGGTTTTCTCCGCTGAGCGTCAGATCATAGCCGTTGCCGAGCCCCGTGAGTGTGTCAAACTCTTCGCCAGGCGCCGCTTTGCTCATAAGCTTTGTGCCCGTTCCCACAACCTTGTAAACAAGCGTGAGAGCATCTCCGTTCACATCGCAGACCGAAACCGGCCTTCTCAAAAAGCAGGTTCCGACAAGCAGGTTGACAAACTGACCGGGTGAAGTGATTTCGGATGTGTCGCCCGACAGAATCATTTTATAAACGCTTTTCGCAATTTTTTCGTTTGAGATAACTTTAAAAATACTTTGCTTCATATCGTTTTAAGAATCTATTGTTGAAATTGAGATTGTTATTTCCTCAAGCACATCAAGAAGCACCCTGACCGTGTCAAGCGATGTGAACATAGCAACATTGTTCTCCGCCGCGAGGCATCTGATTTTAAAACCGTCGGAGTTGGGGTCGGAGGATTCTATTGCCTTTGTGTTTATTACATAGGCTATGTTGCCCTCTCTGAGCGCTTCCGGTATCTCATCGCTGCCGTCGCTTATCTTTTCGAGAACATGGGTGCGGATACCGTTTTCTTTAAGATATTCCGCCGTACCCTCAGTTGCCTGAATGTTGAAGCCGAGGTTATAGAACCGGCGTATAAGCGGAAGAGCCTCTTCTTTGTCTTCATTCGCTATTGCCGCGAAAACAACGCCGCTGGATGCCAGATGAATGCCCGAGGCCTGAAGCGCCTTGTAGAGCGCGCGGTTAAGCTTGTCATCATAGCCTATGGCCTCGCCGGTTGATTTCATCTCGGGTGAAAGATAGGCGTCAAGGCCTTTTATTTTGTTGAATGAGAATACGGGAACTTTTACATAGCAGCGCTTTTTCTCATCGGGATAAATATCGAATATTCCCTGTTCTCTGAGTGATTTGCCGAGTATAACATCGGTTGCTATGTCGGCAAGAGAATACCCGGTGGATTTTGAAAGGAACGGGACCGTTCTTGAAGAACGGGGATTTACCTCGATAATAAACACATTTTCATCCGGGTCAACTATAAACTGAATGTTGAACAGACCTATTATGCCGATGCCGAGCCCGAGTTTTTTGGCGTATTGCAGAATTGTTCCCTTGACTTTATCCGAAATGCTGAATGCCGGGTAAACGCTTATTGAGTCGCCGGAATGAACGCCCGTGCGCTCAACAAGTTCCATTATGCCGGGCACAAACACATTTCTGCCGTCGCAGATGGCGTCAACCTCAACCTCTTTGCCTTTTATGTATTTGTCAACAAGCACGGGCTTGTCCTCATCTATCGCGACCGCGTTTTTAAGGTACTGTCTGAGCTGTTCCTCGGTTGCCACAACCTGCATTGCCCTGCCGCCCAAAACAAACGAGGGGCGAACAAGCACCGGGTATCCGATTTCTTTCGCGGCTTTTACTCCGTCTTCAATTTTCGTGACCGCGCAGCCCTTTGGCTGAGGAATGTTGAGGTCAAGAAGAAGATGCTCAAAAGAATCCCTGTTTTCAGCGCGCTCAATAGCGTCGCAGTCAGTGCCGATGATTTTTACTCCTCTTTTCATAAGAGGCTCGGCAAGATTTATGGCAGTCTGACCGCCGAGCGAGGCAATTACGCCTTCCGGCTGTTCAAAGTCGATAATAGCCATAACATCCTCGGGCGTGAGAGGCTCAAAATAGAGTTTGTCGGCTGTGGTGTAGTCGGTTGAAACGGTTTCGGGGTTGTTGTTTATGATTATTGCCTCATAGCCCGCGCGCTTTATTGTTTGAACCGCGTGAACGGTGGAATAGTCAAACTCAACGCCCTGCCCTATTCTGATAGGTCCCGCGCCGAGAACAACAATTTTCTTTTTCTCCGTAAGGCGTGAAGCGTTCTCGCCGGAATATGACGAGTAGAGGTAGGCTATGTATTTGCCCGTGTGAAGGGTGTCAACCATGCGGAAAATGGGAACAATGCCGAGTTTTTTGCGGGTTTCATAAATTTCAATTTCTTCTTTATCCCAAAGTTTGGCAATATATTTGTCCGAAAATCCCATAACCTTTGCCGCGCGCAGAACCTTCTCATTGCCGGGCTTGTCTTTGAGAGTGTATTCCATATCCACAATACGCTTTAAACATTCAAGGAACATTTCGGTTATCATTGTAACCTCATGCAGCTTCTCGATTGTCGCGCCCCTGCGGATAAGCTCCGTTATCGCGTAGATATTGTCATCCCTGAATTTTGAAATGTATTCAAACAGCTCACTGTCTGTGTATGAATCGAATTTTGCAAGGTAAAAATGGCACACTCCCGTTTCAAGCGAACGCACGGATTTAAGCATACATTCCTCAAGCGACGAGCCGATGCCCATAACCTCGCCGGTCGCCTTCATCTGAGTGCCGAGGATGTTGGGAGCGGTTGCGAATTTGTCAAACGGAAAGCGCGGGAATTTCGCGACAATGTAGTCAAGCGTGGGCTCAATTGCCGCCGTGCCGCCTGCAACCGGAATATCCTCGAGCGCCATACCGAGGGCGATTTTCGCCGTAACTCTGGCAATCGGATAACCGCTCGCCTTTGAAGCAAGGGCGGATGAACGCGAAACTCTGGGGTTTACCTCTATTAAGAAATACTCGCTTGAATTCGGGTTGAGCGCGAACTGAACATTGCACCCGCCTTCAACTCCGAGTTCCTTTATAATTTTTATGGCGCTGTCATTGAGCATTTTAAGGTCATGGTCATTGAGCGAGAGAATGGGGGCAACAACGATTGAATCGCCGGTATGCACACCTACGGGGTCAACATTCTCCATACCGCAGATTGTTATGGCGTGGTCATTGGAATCGCGCATAACCTCAAACTCAATCTCTTTATAGCCTTTTACGCTCTTTTCAATAAGCACCTGATGAACGGGAGAAAGCCGGAAGGCGTTTACGCCGACTTCAATCAGCTCCTCCTCATTGTCGGCAAATCCTCCGCCTGTTCCGCCCAGGGTGAACGCGGGGCGCAGAACAACGGGATAGCCTATTCTTTTTGCCGCCTCTTTCGCCTCATCAAGTGAATATGTTATCTCAGAGGGAATTACCGGTTCGCCGATGCTCTCACACATCTCTTTAAAAAGCTCTCTGTCTTCCGCGCGTTCAATGGAACGGCTGGGCGTGCCGAGAAGCTCAACTCCGCATTCCTTGAGAATCCCCTGTTTTTCAAGCTGAACGGCTATATTAAGCCCTGTTTGCCCGCCTATGCCGGGTACAATGGCGTCGGGACGCTCGTGCCTGAGTATTTTCGCGATATACTCAACCGTGAGCGGCTCCATATAGACTTTGTCCGCTATGGTGGTGTCTGTCATAATGGTGGCGGGGTTGGAGTTTGCGAGAATGACCTTGTAGCCTTCCTCCCTGAGGGCAAGGCACGCCTGTGTGCCCGCGTAGTCAAACTCAGCCGCCTGACCTATTACAATGGGACCCGAGCCGATGATAAGTACCTTTTTGATGTCTGTTCTTTTTGCCATAACTGCCTCCGATGTCAGGTTTTAGATATTGTAATTCAGATGTTTTGTGTTTTAAACTTATTGTTTTGAATTGAAAAGGCATTTGCCGTAAAGGGTTTCGCCCTCAAACGGGGTTGCTCTGCCTTTTGATATGAACTCTTCGGGATTAACAGTAAAACTTTCGTTAAGATTCCATACGCAAAATTCGTTTTCACCTTTTATTCCGAAACGCTTTCGCGGATTAACCGTTAAGCACTCGATTATTTTTTCAAGCGGAACAATTCCCGTTCTGACAAGCTTTGTGTAAAGCACGGGGAAGGCGATTTCAATGCCCGTTATGCCGAACGCGCTGCCCTCAAGCCCCTTTGATTTTTCTTCTTTGCTGTGCGGGGCGTGGTCTGTGGCTATCATATCTATTGTGCCGTCAAGCAGGCCTTCAATAAGAGCTTTTCTGTCTTCTTCGCTTCGCAGGGGCGGATTCATTTTGAACCTGCCGTCCTCCTGTAAATCGTTTTCATCAAGTGTGAGGTAGTGCGGTGCGGTTTCACAGGTGACATTTACTCCCCTTGCTTTTGCCCGCCTGATTATTTCAACGCTTTCTTTTGCCGAGATGTGGCACACATGGTAGGGGCAGCCCGTCTCCTCGCTTAATTTAATATCCCGTTCAATCGGGAGCCACTCGCTTTTGCTGCAAATCCCTTTGTGATTGTGCTCTTTTGCATAGGCACCGTCGTGAATATATCCGCCGTTTAACAACGAGTTTTCTTCGCAGTGCGCAACAATTATTTTGCCGAGCCTTTTTGCCTCCAGCATTGCCGAGCGCATCATTTCCTCACTCTGCACACCTCTGCCGTCATCCGAAAACGCAACGGCGTAAGGCGCGAGCCCCCGCATATCGGAGAGTTTTTCGCCTTTTTCGCCTACGGTTATTGCGGCATAGGGCAGAACGGTTATCGCGGCATCTTTTTCGATTATTTCAAGCTGGGCTTTTATGTTCGGCACACTGTCCGGCACCGGGTTTAAGTTGGGCATTGTAAAAACGGTTGTGTAGCCGCCGGCCTTCGCCGCGAGAGAACCGGATTTAATTGTCTCTTTATAAGAAAAACCCGGCTCGCGAAAATGCACATGCACATCGCAAAAGCCGGGAAAAACAACATATCTGCCGGAATTG
>ONON01000137.1 GCA_900319455.1 uncultured Eubacteriales bacterium | reverse complement strand
TTGATGAACTCATCAAAACTGCTCTCGAAAAAGCCGCAAACAGCACGGATCTGTCAAATGAGCAGAAAGTGGAAATACTCTTGAAATCACTGACCGAATTTCTGAACAAACAGGTCGATTCAGAAGAATAATAAGCCCGTCTTCCTTCACAGGCGGTGCCGTTGTCCGGTAAAAAGGAGACAGCCAATCCTCAGACTTCCGCAAAGAATCTGCGGGCGGCGGCACTGTCTGTGAAAGGAGACGGGATATCGGCTGAAAAAGCCCCGAAATCTATTGACTTAACTAATAAGGTTATAATATAATACTTTATACAGGATTGGCTAAAACTGTTATGAAAAACAAAACTATTATATTATCACCCGGCTTGTCATATGCTTTCGGATGCGACCCCGTTTTTGGGAATTGAATATGACAGGTCAGGGTGTTTTGTTTTAAAAAATAACGGAGCGTGATTTAATTGAACGTTGATAAAGAAAAACTTGCCGCCGAGGTGATAAAATATCAGAACGGCGACGGCAGAGCGTTTGAGACAATCTACAATATGACAAACCGGGCGGCGTATTTCACCGCTCTCAAAATCGTTAAAAATGAAGATGATGCGCAGGATGTTCTGCAAGACAGTTATGTCAAGGTTCTTGACAAACTGTCAACCCTTGACAAGCCGGAATCTTTTATGAGCTGGTTCAACATGCTTGTTGCGAACGCTGCAAAGAACTATCTTGCAAAAAACAACCCCGTTCTTTTTGCGGATGAAGAAACAGAGATGTATGTTCTCGAATCCATACCCGAAGAGAATGAGGTGTATGTGCCGGGCAACAGTGTGGAGAAGGATGAGCTTTGCGATGATGTGATGTCGCTGATTGACTCCCTTAGCGATGACAAGCGCACGGCGGTTGTTCTCTATTATTACGATGAGATGACAACAAAGCAGATAGCCGAATCCCTGGGCGTCAACGAGAACACCGTAAAGAGCCGCCTTGTGCAGGCAAAGAAAGATCTTGCCGCAGGCATACGCGCACTTGAAAAGAAGAACAAGAGCATTCTCGGCATTGCGCCGATGTCTGTTGTCCGCTGGGCTCTCAACTACAACGGTTCGGACGCCTATCAGAAGGAGCTCCCCGATTTTGCCCCGCTGCTTGAAAAAATACAGGGACTTGAATCGCACGGTTTTTCGGTGCTTGAAAAACTCAAATTCCGCGTTGCCGATTTATTCTCGCACTTCGGCACAGGAGCAGGCACTCACCATGACAAGGGCGCGGTTTTCAAATCGGCTGCGGCTGTTGTCGCGACTGCAGGCGTTGTGGGCGGAGCGGTAGCCGGAACAAACGCTATAAAGAACCATAACAACGCCCCCGTCGAAACCACAACGGCTTATGTGCAGGAAGTTAAAATAACGGAGCCGATTTCACAGATTGAGCAGCCAAATAAAAAAGACGACACAATATATCTTTTAGTGGATAAAGACAAGAAAAAGGTCGATATGGATATTGAAGTGCGGCCGATGAAATACGGTGTGCGCGGCAGTTTCCAGACCTACACAGTCAAAAAGGACTCCGATACAGAGGTTGATGAAAAGCTACCCACCCTTGACAGGAGCAGTTTCAGTGCAACTTATGAAGAGCTCCTGCCTGCCGCAAATGAGAACAAGGCAAAATACGCCTCAATGATTAATTCAACTCTCGCAGATATAAATACTCTTCGAAGCGGAATGACAGAACTCGCCCTTGATGATACACTCACAGAACAGGCGAGTGTCCGCGCGGAAGAGATTGCCTGGTCGGGCAAAAACTTTTCCATAAGGCCAGATGGCAGCGACTACACCACGGTTTTTGACAAAAATGGCATGACTTACGGCACACGGCTTGAGTGCAGGGCATACAACTACTCGTCATCAAAGGATGCCTCAAAGGTCTGGGATAACGACAAAAACCTTGAGGCAATACGAAACTCCGATGTTGAAAAAATCGGCATAGGAGTTGCCGAAAACCCCGAAACCGGTAAATATGTTTTTGTAATTCATCTTTATTCGCCGCGCGGGGGCGCGCTCCCGACGGGAGAACAACTGCTTGAGCGGATCCGTTACAATGTCAACAACGCCGCTGACGATGCAATAGGCAGGTCATTTGATATAGGCGAGTCGGCTTACATTCTTAACGACATCCCGGTTATCAACAAACTGGTCAATATTGATATACCGATAGATGAGCTGGTTAAAGTGATAACCGAATCACTGCAGGATATCAACAATAACAAGCACTGACATAATTAAGGGAGAAAAGAAATGAAAAAGATAAAAACAATTACCTCCGTTCTGCTTATTGTCTCAATTCTCATGGTCTTTGCCGTGCCCTGCTCGGCTGCATATGAGTCGTGGAACAGCAATATCGAAAACCTGGAGAATGTTTCCTCAAACATCAAAAATCAGCAGAACAAAGGCAACTGCATTTTCTGCGCAACCGCTTCCGCCGCGGAGAGTTTTGTCAAATTGTATTACGGCGAAGACATAGCTTTTGATGAAGGTCTTGACAAAAACCCCGGCAATGGTTCGGATGACGGCTCGCTTGCGAATGTTCTCGGTTATGACAACAGTTTTGAAAACCTCAGCAACAACCTGACCGGCAAAGCCGTTAAACCTGTGACAGAGTCAGAGGATGAATATGAAATCGGCGGTGTGTGGCTTCCTAAAGAAGGAGAGAACCTGACGGAGCAGATAAAGCAGGCGGTTTATTCTTACGGCGCGGTTGTTGTTTATTTCAACATTCCCGCAAACCTCAGGCTTGAAAACCAGGGGTATTATCATATTGATAACTGCGCCTATTACTGTCCGCCCGACAGGGTTTCACCCGACGCCCAGCACGCCGTATGTATAGTCGGATGGGATGACGGCTACTCACTCGGCAACTTTGTTACCAAGCCGGAAGGCAACGGCGCGTGGATATGCAAAAACAGCTACGGTGAAGATTTTGGCGAAGGCGGATATTTCCGCATTTCATACA
>ONON01000133.1 GCA_900319455.1 uncultured Eubacteriales bacterium | reverse complement strand
TACTTTCTTAAATACAAAAATATATTCGTGTTTAAATATGTAATAATCGTTCTTTAACGCCCTGTACTTCCAAATATTGTTTACACCGATTTTCCCGCGGTTGCCCTCAATGTTTTTAACAATTATTCCTTTCATTTTGCAATTAAAGTTTCTCTTTATCGCGTTCATAAGATAGAATCCAAGAGGTACAACCTCGCTGTTTTTATAGACATCACCGACAACAACAGCAAAATATCCGTTTTTCTTTAAAAATCTGAGACTGTTTGCCATCGATTGAATAAATCTACTGATAAACAATCCAATATCACTGATATTTGATAAATCTAACGGGTTATCTGTAAATTTAACTATATCTAAATATGGTGGGTGCGCAATGACAAAGTCAACCGTTGACCTGTTCAGATCTAACAGATTCTTTTTTATATGGCTATCGAAAAGAGATGAATCTGTGTTGTCACAACAATTCAAGAAATACTTGATTTTTTCTGTGTCGTGCATTTTTTTCAGAACATAGTTATTTATTTCGGGATTAATGTCAAACCCGATAAAATTTCTTTGTAGTTTTTCACACTCAAAAAGAGTTGTTCCGCTTCCGGAAAAAATGTCAAGAATAGTATCTCCTTTATTAGTGTAACGTTTTATCAGCTGATATGGAATTTGCGGTACAAAATTTCCGTGATAAATATTTTCGTGTTTCCCGGACGAATCTCTTTTCTCTATCAGCCACAAACTATCCACATTTATATCCGTTGTGTGCCAATCTTCATTTTGAAAGTTGAACATTTTTCCCCTCTTTTCTTTTTATCTATATATTATACCATATTAAAAATCAGAAATGCTATCCATTTTAAAAAAGAGATGAAAGAAATGTGTTTTCAAGATTTAACAGTAAAACAACTGAATTTCTTTTTTGCTATTTCCAGACCTACCTAACCATGACAGCCTCTTTCGGTTTACGGCTCTTTTATGCCGAACCTCATATCAACAAGGTCGCGGTAGCTTATGAAATAAACGCCGTGTTCGTTAAGGAATTTTTCCGTCTCCGGGTCTTTAAGAAGCATATACTCCCACACCCTTCTCTTCCAGGCGTTCGTAATGCTTTTCAGCTCGTCGCTCTCAACGGAAGGGTGAACAAAGGTCTCCGTGACGCCGTCGGGTATATCGGACCATATTTCAAGAATCCTTTTTCGGTAATCCTCATATTTTTCACAGTTTTTCATATCCGGAGCGTCCCAGTCGGGGAAAAGCAGATAATCGGGAGTGATTACCTTGTATTTCTTCGCCCACTTCCTCGAAAGAGCTGCTGCCGCGGCGTTTACATAATGCGGAATCCCGCGCGGGTCAACTCTTTTATCGGCTTTAATATACATTCTGTAAGGATAGCCGTAACTGCCGCAGATTTTGTAGGCGAGCTTCAGCAGTGAAAACCTGCCTGTCTGGTTGCCGTAGAGCGACCCCATATGGTTGTCAATGTGCGAGGGCTTCATACCCCATTCGTGGGCAAGGTCTATCTGCGCGCGCACCTCATTTTCTATATCCGCCGACGAGGCGTGTTTTTCAACCATATCCGCCTCGTGCCACATAAAGCCTTCTTCATCAACAAGCGTTTTGCCGCCGGTGAGAGGTTTCCAGCGGTATTTCTGCCACTCCGATGTGAGTGTTGTGTGAATGCCGACAGCGTATTGCGGGTTGGCAACAGAGAAATCAACCGCCGCCTTTGCCGCGGGGCAGGGCATCATTATTGTTGCGGAATAAAGCCTGCCCGCTTCAAAAAGCTCAAAACAGGCTGTGTTCGCGCTTTGGCACATCCCGAAATCGTCCGCGTTTACTATAAGATACTTTTTCATAAATCATTCCCCTTGAACAGTCAATAACATATTAAGTATAGCAGACAACTTGAAAAAATCAATTACCGCAATGTATATTCGGCAAACAAAAAACTGTTAAAATTGTACAAATTAGTATTGAATTAATCGCTGATATATGTTAAAATATTATATTATAACTGTGAATCGGAGGTGAGTGAATGGCAAACTGTCCCAAATGCGGCAAAAAACTCAAAAAAACGGACTGGCGGCAGCACTGCCCCGAATGCGGAGCGAACATAGTTGTTTATGACCTGCAGGAAAGGCTTATGAAAGACGCCGACATTGCCGAGGTGCAGTATTACCATTTTCAAAAAAAGGTTGACCGGCTGAAAGCGTCTTTTATCGGCACAAAACTCGCGGTCGCGCGAATTATCACATCTCTTCTGCCCGCCGCGCCGCTGTTTTTGCCGCTTGTAAAAGCCTCTTTTTCGCCTCCTGTTGACTTCCCCGACGGCAATGTCAACCTTATGACTGTTGTAAACCATTTCGGCGCAATCAATCCCGAAACTCTCAAAGCGCTGCCCGGCGGCGAGGCACGGGCGGACTCGCTTTTGCTTATCGCGGGCACGCTCCTGTTCGCGCTCTCTGTCGTGCTTACTCTTGTTCATTTTATTCTGCTCACTCTCGCGTGTTCTCCGAAAGGCAGGGTGAGAAATATTGTTCAGGATATTCTCATTTTGTTAACCTGCACAGCCTCCGCGGTTTGCATTGCGGCTATGGGCTCCGCCGGAGCGGTAAAGGCGACGCTTGCCGTCGGCACATATCTTTACATTCTGTTGCAGGTTGTGAATGTTGCCGTGGATATCGCCGTGCTTATCCAAGGCATACCGATAACACACGGGCAGTGCTATGTCGGCGGTATTCCGATTGAGGAGTATTTTGAGCTTGAAAAAACTCTTACTCCGGAAGAACTCCGCGCCGAGCAATACAGGCGCTTAAGCGAGATTCAAAAGGAGAAAGAAGAAAAAATCGCCGAGGATGAGGCGAAAAAACACCACGGGCATATACCCGGTCAAAACGAAGAAAAGGGGGCGGACGCTGATGGCTGATGAAAAAATCAGGCAGTCGGATGAAATAGAACTCAATCAGGCGTACATGAACCGCCTTTTCTGCACCACAAAAGAGAGAATAGCCTACATCGGCAGCAAGGCGTTCGGTACGCTTACTCTCGGCAAGTTTGAGGTAGGTTCCGATATCTGGCTTTATAAAATTCTCGGCATTGAGCCTAAGGGATACGCAAAGGCAACCGCCGCTCTCGCGGTTTATGATATGGTGAACGACCCCGTTTCCGCGGCGATAATTGACAATATGCGCACACGCTGGGGCAAGTTCAAACCGTTCCAGTACCTTTCGCTTATTCCCAGCATTTTGGGCGGGCTGTACAGTTGCCTTATTCCCGTACTGACCGCGGCTATGGGGCTCAACGCGGGGCAGAAGCTTATTGCCTATATGATATTGATGTATTTCAACGAAACGGTAGGCGCGTTTTTCGGCGGCGGCGGATATATTGACAATGTTTTTACGCCGAACCCGAATGAGAGAACTTCACTGCTTGTTTCGGCGAATTTTGTCGGCGACCTTGTCAGTAAGCTGCCGGGGCAGATAATGGGTGTTTTATATGACCTTATCGGCAACGGCTATATGAAAACAAGCGTAACCAAAACCTTCGTTACCTTTAAAACAATACTGTGGATAATCACTATTGTTCCCAATGTTTTCTGGATTCTTGTCAGCCGCGAGCGTGTTCCGCAAAGCGAAAAACCGCCGCACCCGGTCAAAGGCATACTCTCGGTTTTCCGCAACAGGCCGTTGCTTATCTACACCCTCACGGGGCTTATCGGCGGCATAGATATAGGCTCGGGCGAAGATCTTTATTACAACGATGTTCTTCATTTCAATATGCTTCCCACAGTCGCGGGAATACCCGGAATGCCGTTCTCATACGCCTCCTACGCCTGGGCACCCAAGTTCAGAAAAAGATTTTCAACAAAACTGCTGTGGTATTTTTCAAACGGCTCCATATTTTTCAGTGAGGCGCTGTTCTTCCTCACGGGCCTGATAGGCGGCAAAGAAAACGGGTTTTATCTGAAAAAACTGCCGATGGCGCTCGCGTTCGGCACGGGCAATATTGTTGAGATGATATTCTATGCCACAAAGGGCATTGTAGGCAAAGAAATCGAGTATGAGGTTCTTGATTACTGCGAGTGGAAAAACGGCTTCCGCGTTGAAGCGACAATAAACCTTATGAGTGGCTATTTCACAAAAGCCAAAGATGCGATTTTGCGAATTGTAAACGCGAAACTCCTTCAGGACTGGGCGCAGTATGAAATAGGCGAAACGGCAATTCAGACAGCGCAAACAAAATGGAAGCTGTTCCTGCTCGCCTGCGGGCCGCACCTTGTTTTTGATTTGTTCGCTCTTATTCCCATGCTGTTCTACAACATTGACAAAGACACCCGCGAGCGTATGTATATTGACCTTGAACGCTCACGCGCCAAGAGAGCGGCAATGGAACTTATGAAAAACAGCGAGAGCGAAGCGGTCAACACCTGATTGAATATTACATAAATGTTAAACAGCGCATCCCGACAGATGCGCTGTTTACTGTTCTGAGCCCGGCTGATTTATGATTTTTGTCATTGAAAAAATGTTTTTGCCGTTTTCGTATTTATACCCGACCCGGTCCATATTCTTTTTTACAAGAAAAATTCCGAGACCGCCTATCCGGCGCTCTCCGGCGCTCAGAGTAATATCGGGATCATCTTTTTCGAGGGGATTGTAGGGCGTGCCGCTGTCGGTAAAAGTCAGGGTGACCTCCCCGTTGTTTTCTTCAATATCAAATTCCGCGTCGCCTTCGCCATCGCCGTAGGCGTAATTCGCGATGTTTACAAAAATCTCCTCAATGCAAAGTTCAATCTGAGTCTGAATTCTCAGCGGACAGTTGCGCTCTTCAAGAAAAGCGTCGGCAAAGCCGGTTATTGCTTCGAGGTTTTCCTCTTTTGCCTTAACGGTCAATTTTCGCCCTCCCTTCTTTTGAGTGTGATTTACATTATCTTTCAAATACATTGTATATTTTATTTGACTGCCTGTCAAGTTAATAAGCGGTGTTATGCTGTGCTGCGGCGTGAAGTGCCCGCGGCGCAAAAACGGATATTTCTTGAAATAAAAAAAGCGTTATGTTATTATTTTTAACGGCATAATTACGCAAAACAAACGGAGGTGCGCGATGAACGGTAAAAAGATGCTTTTGGGAATAAACACGAATTTCAATAACATAAACAGTGAAAGCACTTCATTTAACAGTGTGCGCGGCAATCTGGATTTTGTTGTGGCTCACACCGATCCGCATTGTGAGCCGCTTGAAGCGGCAACGGCAAAAACCCTTGCCGCGGCAAAACTGCTTGATGAGAGCGGTATTGATTATGTAGCGAATTTTGAGTTCCAGAATTTTCAGCACGACGCTACGGCACCGGACGGGACCGAGTGGGTTTTAAACACCGAAAGCCTGCACCGCCTCGCGATACCCGATGAATACATAAAAGCTCTGTGCCGTTCTGAGCATTTTAAGGGCGTTATGTATGATGAGTTTGAGCACACCATAATCAACCGCAATCTTTCAATTTCCCTTGCCTCAAAAGGCAAAATCAAAAAATCCGTCTTTCCTCTTCTTGAAGGGGACGACCCGGTGCGGCAGGGCGAGCTTCTCAGCTCTCAGGCAGGAGCGTACGCCGCCGAAATCAAAAGCAAAGGCGCGAAAATTTTTGTGGGCGAGCATGTGTTCCCCGTTCTTTTTCACACCTTTGCCCGAAACGGAATAATCCCAAACTTCAAGTCGCAGAAAGAAGGCGTTTCAAACCTTTATTTCGCTTTTGCCGCGGGCGCGGCACTGCAATACGGAACACCGCTGTGGAACTGTGTTGACTGCTGGTTTCGTATGACCAATCCCGGCCATTCGGCGGATGAGATGTTTTACAATCTGAGGTTTGCCGACCTTGCGGGCGTGAACAGTGTTTATGTTGAAAGCACAAGCGTTTTTACAGACGGCAGCGGCAAACCAAATGAATACGCGGAGCGTTTCAACGATTTCGCGAATAATTATATAAATAAGAGCCGTGATTATGATGTTCACGACTACCGCCCCGAGGTGGGAATAATACGCTATGATGACACATATTGGGGGCAGGGCGACCCGTTTGTGTGGCGCAAAATGCTTTTCGGCAACAAAAAAATAAAGCCCGATCGCCGCTCAAAAGAGGTGCTGGGCATTTTCAGTATGATAACTCACGGCGAAACATCAAAGGGCAGCTTTAATTGGGATAAAATATCCCCCTGGGCGCTGCGGCGGCATCGCTCGTTTATGACCGCGAACAGCCCCGCAGTTTTTGATGACAGAGCGGGCAAAGAGTTTTTGCAATCGCTCAAACTGTGTTTTCTCAGCGGTATTCATATAAGCGGGCAAACTTTGAGCGCCGTTTCGGAGCTTGTAAGAGAAAACGGGCTTACAGTTGTAACCCCGAAACGCTTCGCTCCCGAAGAAATACTCGGCAAAGGCGGGGGCGGATATTCCGAAATAGCCGACGGCAAGGGCGTGTGGATTGTGACGGATAAACTGTTTTCATCCCGCGTCAAAAAAAGGATTGCCCCGTTTCTCGGCAAAAAAGGCGAAATCCGCCTTACATTTGAAGGCGGAAAAGAAATAAGGCTTAAAATCACGGGTAACGGCGATTCGTTTGAGGTTTTGTGATTTTCAGAATTTGCCGATAGGCTCCTGCTCTTTTTCAGACAGCATAAGGTTGGCGTCGGTGATTGAAACGCCGTTGTCAAGGCAGTGCATAATTATTCCGTCCCGGGGGCGTCGCACATAAAGCGCGTCATATTCCGCAATGCGCAGGAGTTTATCCGTTTCGCTTGAGTTAAGGCCGAGCCCGAAAGCGAGTGACAGCACAGCATCCCTTGACGGATGCTTTTTGTCGCCCCTTATAATCTGATAAGTGTAACCCTTGTCGAGGTTGCTTTTGCGAATAAGCTGCGTCGCTTTGATTTTTTTGTTTGACATAACGATTTTTATATATTCGCTTATGGATTTGAAAATGAGTTCCTCTTTTTCATCCTCAAAAAAATCATCGTATGTTTTGCTCGCCTTAAGTATCTTTTTGAGTTCATCGGTGGATTTCTTGTTTTCCATAATCATACCCCTTTATATTATTCTACACTTTTTTCAATACGATTTCAAGGATGTGAGCCCGTGTTCAGAACAGTCAGGCAGATAAATGAAATGACGGATATTGTAACCGACGGCCAAACCGAATTTGTCGCTAAAAAAATATTTCCCGAAGATATGGGGATATATGAAACCCTCGCGCGGCTTCAGAACACGCCTTATATTGCCAAAATATACGGGGTTTTTGTTATTGATGACGCGCTTTGCGCCGTGCGTGAGTATGTTGAAGGCGTAACGGTTGAGGACTATATTGAAAAACACGGTCCGCTCGATGAAAGAAGGGTAAAGCTGTTTGCCGAGGATATTTGCAGGGGGCTGGCAGTTATTCACTCCGCGGGCATAGTTCACCGGGATATAAACCCGTCAAATATCATAATCAACCCCGCGGGAATAGCCGTGATAATAGATTTCGGCATAAGCCGCACCGTAAAGCCCGGCAAAAGCGCCGACACGGCGGTTCTTGGAACGCAGGGCTATGCCGCGCCCGAGCAGTTCGGATTTAAGCAAACAGATAAAAAAACCGATATTTACGCGGTAGGCGTGCTGATAAACTATATGCTGACAGCCTGCCTGCCGAATGAAAAAACCACTGCAGGCCATTTCGGCAATATTGTGCGAAAATGCACTAAGCCCGACCCCTCTGACCGTTACCGTTGTGCGCAAGAGATTATTTACGCGCTTAACCACCCGGTTCTGGGCGTAAACATTTTTTGCTACATTCCGGGCTTCCGTTCGGGTAAGATTTGGCACGGCGTTATTGCGACTGTTTACTATTTGTTTCTTGTGCTTCTGGTTTTGGTTTTATCCGTAGGTGAAGACAATAAAATGAGATTTCCGGTTTTTTTGTTTATTCTGCTGGATTTTATCGCTCCCGTGCTGATTCTCACGGATTTTCTCGACTGGCCAAGCCGCTTTAAATTCACCGTTTTTATGAAGAAAAGCAGGCTTATCGCGCTGAAAATCGCGCTTACCGTTTTGTGCGCCGCGCCCATTCCCGTGGTTGCTTTTTGCCGGGAGCTTTTTAAATAATAATAGATTTTTTCGCTGTTTTGGTGCGCTGTCGGCACACTTTTGCCGGTTTGCCTTTTTTGGCATACGCTCGGTATTATATTATCTGACCATCAACAGATTTTTCGCGTTGGCTGTCGGACGAATACCGGGCGTATATTACTGCGTTCATTTATTCACCTGAATATATGGGTATTCCAAGCACTACAGAAGTATCTGAGTATATAGGATTGTAAAATAAAATTAAATTAAAAAATAAAATGAACTGATAGAATTTAATATTGCTTAC
>ONON01000186.1 GCA_900319455.1 uncultured Eubacteriales bacterium | reverse complement strand
CTCCGTAATACGGATCTTCCGTTCCGTCAAGCCAATTGCGGCTTTCACGCGACGGCCCGTTGTCGCTTTGAAAATAGATTAAGGTGTTATCCAAAAGCCCGAGTTCATTCAGTGTGCCTGTTATTTCACCAACACCGTCATCCACCGCGCTTAGCATAGCGGCTGTTATGCGTCTGTCCCACGGCAAATCGGAAAATCGCTCAAGATAGCGCTCCGGTGCGTGCATGGGGTAGTGCGGCGCGTTATAGGCAACATAAAGAAAAAACGGCTCATTTTTATGCTTTTTAATGAAATCAACGCTTTTTCCGGTTATCCGTTCGGTAAGGTATTCGCCGTTTGCGTAAACTTCTTTTTCGTTTTCCCATAAATCATGCGTCGGGTTCGCGCCGCCGTCTGCCATACCGTAATAAAAAATATGTGAATAGTAGTCAAGGCAGCCCGCGAGAAATCCGCTGAACTCGTCAAACCCGTTCGCATTCGGGCGGCATTCCTCTTTAAGCCCGAGATGCCATTTGCCGCAGATTCCGGTGGAGTAACCGAGCTTTTTAAGCGCTGTCGCTATTGTGGGTACCTCAGGCGTTAAACCGCTTGCTTTGCGGTGCCCGGCAAGAATTGCCCTTACTCCCGCTTTACCCGGGTATCTTCCCGTAAGCAGTGAAGCTCTTGAAGGCGAGCATACGGGTGAGGCGGAGTACATTGATGAAAAACGGATTCCGTTTGCGGCAAGGGAGTCGAGATTCGGAGTTTTAAGATCTGTTGAGCCCATGCATCCAAGGTCGGCATATCCCTGGTCATCTGTCAAAATAATAATCACATTGGGTCTTTTCATTTGTATTCCTCTATAGTATAGTTTTATTGATATATTCTATTACATTTCTTTATGTCAAGTCAATACGGGAGAGTGAAAATGAAACCGCTTACATTGCTTATCAAACCCGTCGCCGGACTCTGCAATATGAACTGCAAATACTGTTTTTACAAAAAGGCGAGCGAAAACAGAGAAAACAGCGTTATGACCCGTGAAACCGCGGATTTGCTGGTGCACAGAATAAAAGAGTATCAGCCGTCTTATTTAAACCTGATTTTTCAGGGCGGAGAACCCACGCTGGCCGGGCTCGCTTTCTATGAATATTTTACCGCGAAAATCAAAAAGAATATAAAAACAAATGTGTATTATTCCATTCAGACAAACGGGCTGCTTGTTGACAGCGGCTTTGCGGATTTTTTTCATAAAAACGGTTTTCTTGTCGGAGTTTCTCTTGACGGAGGCCGCAAAACAAATGACCGTTACCGCCTTGACAAAAACGGCAGCAGTGTTCTGCCTCAGGTTCTCACAGCAATAAACACTCTGAAAAAATACAATGTGCCGTTCAACATTCTTTCGGTTGTGGATGATGAAAACGCAAGTGATGTTGACAGAACCTATGCTTATTTCAAAAAGCACGGCTTTTACGATTTGCAGTTTATTCCGTTTGTGGATGAATGTGAGGGGGTAAGCCTTTCATCCGGCGCTTATGAAGAGTTTCTCAAACGCCTGTTTGACCTGTGGTATGATGATTTTACCCCGGATGATTTTATCCGGATAAGGCACCTTAACAATTATCTTGATATTATTGCCAGCTTTCCGCCAGAAAACTGCGCCATGTGCGGGTTTTGCGGCAGTTATTATGTTGTTGAGGCAAACGGCGACATTTACCCTTGCGATTTTTACTGCAAAGAAGAATACAAACTCGGAAATCTGAGTGACGGCAATCCTTTTGAATTAACTGAAAAACAAAGAAAATTTGTCAAAGAATCATTTATTATTCAGCAAACCTGTAAAGAATGCAAATATTACAGGCTCTGCCGCGGCGGATGCAAACGCGACAGAACCGACGGTTTCACAAAAAACAAATACTGCCGGGCTTATTATAACTTTTTTGAATATTCTCTTGATAGGATGGATGAAGCGGTAAAACGCCTTAAAGAGTACAGTGTTTGAAAAATCTTTTTGTTTTAACATTTATTTCGGTTTTGGCTTAAAAACGGGTGTTAATGATGTTTGAAAAACAATTCTCCTTTATAAGATATAAAAAATCACAAAAATATTCATTTTTTTAAAAAATTTATTTTAGTCAAATTAATTGCAAATTATACTGCGTTTTTATATAATTATTCCTAATAAATAATTGTTGTTTTGCGGGGAATTAGTTTGGAGCCGAAAGAAATCGATAATAATAAATACGGTGATTTGACTCAGTGCGTTGTCGATGCCCAAAACGGTGTTGACGGCGCTTTTGACGCGCTTTACACCGCCAGCTATCCATACGCTTTCAACGCGGCGTCCAATTTGCTCAAAAACAAGGAGGATGTTGAAGACGCGCTGCAAAACAGTTTTTACTGTGTGTCAAAAAGCATTGCGGATTTGAAAATCCCCGAGGCTTATCTCCGCTGGCTTAACAGGATAGTCATTAACGAATGTAAAAAAATAATGATAGAACAAAGCAGGCACGCAAAGGCGTTTTATGCCGAGAAAAGCAGGCTGCTGGCGGCGGAAAAAGCCAAAAGTCATGAGGATGAACCGTTTGAAAGCACCGATTTGGTTGAAACAATAAGCAAAATTATTGATGAAATGAAACCGAAAAAAAGCGAGATACTGAAGCTTTATTATTTTGAAAACCTCAGTTATTCCGAAATATCCGAAAAACTCGGCATACCGGCGGGTACCGTTATGAGCAGACTTCACCATGCGAAAAAAGATCTTGAACGCAAGGTGAAAGAGTTGCGCAAAAACGGCACCGTTTTGTGGAGCTTCCCCGTATTGCCTCTTATCGCGGCTGTGTTGTCATATAATGTCAAAGCTGACATTCCGGTTGCGTCCGCTGCACAGATTTCGGCAGGAGCGGTTTCTGCCTCATCCGCCGCTGTGTCGGCGTCGGGCGCGGCAGGCACTTCAACAGCCGCAGTTTCGGCAACCGCGTCAGCGGGCACTTCAATCGCCGTAAAGGCCGCCGCGGTAGCGGTAGCCGCGTCTGTGGCAGTCGGAGGAGGAGCCGCCGCGAAAGCCGTAATCAAAAACAAAACAGAGCAGGCGCAACCGCTGGCCCGGTATGTTGAAGAAAAACAAACAAACGCTTTTAAAAGAATAAATCCGCAAACAGTTGATTTTGCACTTGAGGCTCAGTCGCACAATAATGCCGCGGATTACGCTGAACCTGTTGATCTGAATAAAAAAGAGCAAAACACAGAGCCTGTCACCACGGTAAAAGCTTCGCCCGTAATAAAGCAAAACGGCAAAGGCCAAAAACAAAACGGCGATCAGACATCACGGCAGGAGAAAACAACCGCTCCCGAAACAACAACATCAACAACTACTCAAGCCGAAACTTCAGCCGCGACAACAACCGAAAGGCAAACCGAAAAAACCACAGGAAAAACAACCCCGCCCGAAACAAAAACAACATCTCCGGCATATTACACCACCGCAGGGAGCACAACGGCACAAAATACAGCAACAACCGCAAAAGCCGAAACAACAACGGCTGATCCCTATGACGGTTTATCTGTTTCCAACGGGGTTATAGGCAAATACAGCGGCAGCGGCGGCGCGGTGACGGTTCCTTCATAACTCAACGGGCAGAGTGTTACGGCAATCGGCGCGTCCGCTTTCGCGGGCTCCGATGTTACTTCTGTCAGTATTTCGCAAGGGGTAACAAAAATCGGCCAGATGTCGTTTTCGGATTGCGATAAGCTGACCTCTGTTTCAATACCGTCAACGGTAACAGATATAGGAGATTGCGCTTTTGACGGATGCTCGGCGCTTAAAAGCGTCACCATACCGCAAACCGTAACAAATATAGGCGACAGTGCGTTTGACGGTTGTGACGGCATTACCGTTAAGTGTGCCGAAGGCTCCGCCGCGCATGAGTACGCGATTGAAAACGATATTGATTTTGAGTTGATATAAGGGGATTAATATGAAAAAAATAATTTCCGTTGTTCTTGCGGCCGTTTTAACCCTGACTGTTTTTTCATGCGCTTTGCCGGGATTGACTTTGAAAGCCGGCGCGGCGATTGATTTCAAGTGCGGCGAAAACGCTTCATGGTATCTTGACACTCAAAGCGGACTTCTTACAATTTCGGGAACGGGAAATACATACGATTATTCAGGAGCTTGGAGTCAGCCGTTCGGTGAGTTTTTCAGGTATGTTACCGCCGTTGTCGTGGAAGAAGGCATAACTGGGCTCGGCGACTGCTTTCTGGACGGCCTGTCCAACTGCGGCAGTGTTTCGCTGCCTTCAACTCTTGAATATATCGGCAATAATCCGTTCAGCAACAATATGTCGGTTATAACAATTCCCGAAAACAGTTCTTTAAAATATTTTAAAGAATATTTTTCAATCGGCAATACAAAGTGGTTTAAAACACAGCCCGACGGAGCGGTTTACCTCGGCAATTGTGTTGTCGGCTATAAGGGTGAGATATCCGGGGATGAACCGGTTGTTTTAGATGAAAACACTGTTTCTATAGCTCCGTGCGCGTTTTACAATATGTCAAATCTTGATGATATTGTGTTCCCCGACTCGCTTGAATTTATAGGGTACAGAGCGCTGGATAACACCGGTTTTATCGCGAAACAGCCTGTCGGAGCTTTATATATAGGTAAAGTCCTCTGCAAATATATCGGCAATGTTACGCTTGATGATTATGAGTTCGTAATTAAGGAAGGCACCGTTTCGGTTTCAAGCGAGGCGTTTTACGGCAAAAAAATAATCAAATCGGTTCATTTCCCCGCGAGTGTAAATAATATAGGATATAACGCATTCTGGAATTCTTCGGTAACCGCAATTACCTTTGCGGAGAATTCCGGCTTGAAATACATAGGCAACAGCGCATTCGGAATTTGCCGGTTAGAGGTTCCGGATCTGCCGGAAGGCCTTGAGTATATCGGAGATATGGCGTTTAATAATTACAGCCCATCGCTGTTGAAAATACCGGCGAGCGTTAAAAAAATAGGCAGATTATACGGAACAGGCTCAACCAACACCGATTTAAGAACCAGATTTGAGGTCTCTCCGGATAATGAATATTACTGTTCAGATGAGTACGGCGTTCTTTATAATAAAGATAAATCGGTTCTCATCAGAGCTTCCGCTCAACAGGGCTTAATTGATTTTACCGTTCCGCAAACGGTCAAAGAAATCGCGCCGGGAGCGTTCAGGTACCTCACCTACTCATACTCAGCCGTTCACCTTCCCGACGGTCTTCGGAAAATCGGGCAAGAAGCGTTCGCGTGTATGGCGTATGATAATACAAGCATTCAGCGTGTTATAGATTTCGGGTATTCAGAGCCTGAAATCGGCAGTGATATTTTTTATAATGACAGGTATCTCAGTTCCGTAATTGTTCGTTCCGCGTCCCTTACCTTCCCCGAAAGCGCGTTTTCAAGCGTTATAAGAGAAGATTTTAAAGTTTATCTTATGTTCGGCTCGGCAATGCACAATTACTGTGAAACCTTCGGCATTAATTATGAGTTCCTTGACTATGTTCTGCAGCTTGATGGTATAAACAGCCTCTTGGCGGCCGCGCAAAATCTTGACAGGGCTCTTTATACATCCGAAAGCCTTGAGCTGCTTGATGAAGCGGTTTCCGCGGTTAATCTGAACACCGCAAATCTTACACAGGAGCAGGTTGACGAATGGGCATCCGCAATAAATGCCGCTCTGTCGGCTCTTAAATATCTTCCCGCCGATTTTGCTTTGATAAATGAGGCTTTGTCAAGAACCAACTCGTTAAATCGCGCGCTTTATACAGCCGACAGCCTGCTGTTGCTTGATCAATTGGTTTTAAGCATTAACTATAATTCCGATATTTCACAGCAGGTCGCCGTGAATAAGCTTGCCGCAGATATAAACAGCGCCGTTGATTTGCTGGTTTACAGAGACGCGGATTATTCAGCCGTAAATTACGCCGTTTCAAAAGCACTCGCGGTTGATAAAACACAATACACCGAACAAAGTTTCTCAAACCTTGAGTCAGCCTTAAACAATGTTGAATACGGCCTTGACATAACATATCAGAACAAAGTGAACGCGTTTGCGCAGGCTATAGAATTCGCGGTAAGCGCTCTTGTGGAGAAACCGGCTGATTATTCCGATGTGGAGAAAGCGATACAAAGAGCGGGGCTTCTGAACAGGGAATGGTTTACCGCAGACAGCCTTGCCGCGGTTGATTTGGCAATAGCGTCGGTCGATTATTCTCTGACTTATTCAGACCGGCAAACGGTCGCGCAATACGCCCTGGCAATTAACAACGCCGTTGACAGTCTTGTTTATCTGCCTGCGGATTACTCCGCCGTTGATGAAGCAATAGCCAGAGCTCAAAGCTTAGACACCTCGCTTTGGAGCGAAGCGTCTTTGATAATACTCTCTCAGTGTATTAATTCGGTTGACCGCACTTTGAACATAACACAGCAATCCGTTGTCAACGCCTGTGCACGGGAAATAAACTCCAAAATTGATGAACTCGAATACGCGGCTGTGAATTTGCGCAACGAAACACACGGAGTTATTGTCTCCGCAACAGCAAAAGAGATTAACCCCGCAACGGTTCTTTCGGTTGAAAAGCTTGACCCGTCAAACATTTCGAGCGCAAACTTCGCCGTCGGAGGAAAAGTCAAAACAGCTCTGTATTTTGATATTTCTCTTATATTTAACGGGGCAAAAACACAGCCTGACGGAACTGTTACCGTTAAAATCAGAATCCCGAACGGAGTTTCTCCCGATAAGTGCAAAGTTTACCATGTAACGGACGACCCCGTTAATCCCCTTGTTAAATTTATCGGTTCAATCGACGGGAACTATATCGTCTTTCAAACAGAGCATTTCAGCGAGTTTGCCGTGCTTGAAATAGAAACGGTGCCCGAGGGCATTGTTATAACATCTCCGCCTTCAAAAACGGTTTACAACAAAGGTGAGGCAATAGATACAAACGGTATGATTGTTACCGCGTTTTACAGTAACGGAACAAACGCGGCTGTCGCCGATTATGATATTTCAGCTGACACAAACGCAACCGGTATAAGACCGTTGACGGTTTATTACACTTTTAACGGTGTTACCAAATCCGCCGCTACGGTCATTACTGTCAAAGACACTGCCTCCGGCAATAATTACGGGGCGGAAACGGTTCTCAGGGCTCCGTCAAACACAACTGTTGAGTACAGGTCTGTTGTTACCTTAACCGCAGTTGCTGAAAATATGCCTCAGGGATGTTCACTGGTTCTGTATTCCGGCGATGATGAGCTTGAACGCTCAACAAACGGAAAAATTGAGTATGAAGCCGGTCAAATAACAGGTTCAAAAACTTTCACGGTTAAAGTTGTGGATCATTCGGGAAAAGTGCTTGCAAACAAAAACGGTTCTCCCGTAGAAAAGAGTTTCCGGATTGAAGTGCAGGGGGGCTTTTTCGCAAGAATAATAGCCGCGTTCAAGGCTCTGTTCAGGCTGCTCCCCACGGTAAAGCTTTAAAAACATCAGCTGTCATTTTATTTGAAGCGGCTGAAAGCCGTATTGAACAATCAGTTCTGAAGCATATTGTTTTCACGGTATGTTGTCGTCAATAAAAACTCATTTCGGCAAACAGTCACCCCGCGGAGGCTTTCCGCGGGGTGATTTCAGTATCTGTATATATTTATTGGCGCTGTTTTGAATTGAAAAATTATATGCCGTAAAACAGTTTTATCACTTGAAATCCATACGGATGATACGCATTTTCATAAAACCGTCCGCGAGTTTTGACATCAGGCGGAATGTGCCGGGCACATCGGGGTCTTTGAGATCGTTATATCCGAGCATATATCCGCGGTATGAGACCGCCGCGTTTCTCATCCACGGCAGAATATCTTTTTCTACACTGTCAACACTGAAATAATCGGCAATGGAGGTTATGCCGGCGTCTTTCACCCAAGTTTTCAGCATAATCTTAACAGCACGCCTGCCCGCTGTGTCAAAAACAAGTTTGCCGCCCGGAAAACGTTTTGCCATTGCGTTAGCAATGGCTAACCAAATCGTTAAAAAAATAAGGTTATCATATATAATTAACTTTTACCTGAACGCAGTCAATATCAGTCCTTCGGGATTATCGGCCTTTCAAAAAAGCCAATGAATCAGAAGCGAAATTAGTTAGCAACCGCTAACTAATTCTATCACAGTTTTTTCCGCTTGTAAAGTAATATTTTAATAACAAGCGGTATTTAAACGGTAAATTAAACACAAATCTGAAAAAGCGCTTGAATGGCAGCCAAAAAGAAAATCCGCAAACCTTTGATATACAAAGATTTACGGACTATCTGAGATTGGTGGAGATGAGGGGGATCGGCGTCGTCACGGGCTGCGTATCGTTCGCGCTGTCGCCGTATAAAAGCAGAATGCTGCGGCGCTCACTCACTCCGCCGTTCCTCCTTTCCCCAAAAAGCTTCGCTTTCCGGGGACCCCCATTTATGCAAGGGGTTCTCACCCCACTCAATAAAAAACAGCCCGCCCTGTCGGACAGACTGTTTTTCTGGTGGAGATGAGGGGGATCGAACCCCTTACCTCTTGAATGCCATCGGCCCTTTATGTGAACTATTTAATAATCCTTAGAACCCTTGTAATTATTGGAATTATAGCTTGTCAATCCAATTAAAAAAGACATATTTTACAACAAAATTGCAGTAAAAACTGCAATTGATTCCCGACAAAATTTTCGCCCCGCAGAGCCTGCCTGCGGGGTGATTTCTAAAGTGTCATTTTTGAATTTTAAAACTTTATAGATTACCCAAAGTGTACACAAAAAGATTTATATACTCATCATTTTATTATAATGATCTATATAACCCTCAATTTCAAATACTTTTTTAAGTGCTGAGCGAAAGCTATTGTAATCAAACTCCTTGATATCAAAAATATTTTGGCCTATTGAATGCGATTCCCTATTCATGTACCTATTAAAAGCCATATAACTTGTTTCTTGTAATTCAGGTCTTTGAAATACTTGTGCAAAGTCCTGCTTTTCAACAAAGTTAAAAAAGTATTCCATTACATTTCTCATACAATTTGCTATCAATGCAGGAGCCTGTTTTTCATCTTTTATAATATGCCAATATGCTTGATAATCGTTTTGAATATCCTCATATTTCATATCTTCAAAATAGCTACCCTCTATATTCTTGCATATTCTAAAGAGTTTCTGGGTTTCTTTCCGCTCTTTATGTTTCATATTAGTCAACTCATAAAAAAAATAAAGACTGTGAGTCAATATAAAAAGTTGATCATATTTTTCAGACCTTAAAAACTCATTATGTATTAATCTTCCAATATTGAAAACATAAATATGTGACAAACTAGATATAGGATCATCAATCACTATTATTTTTTTATTTGAAGCATTCTCAGCGGTTGATTCTCCCTTGCATAATTCAATAAAGTAGAGAAAACTTATTACCATTTTTTCACCTTCGCTCAAGGTTTTAAAGATATCTTCATCCGAATCATTGCGTTTTAGCCTATATAATGCATTCTCCTCGGAATGCTTTTCTATAGTAAAATCCGTAATTCCGATGTCAATCAGTTCATTCCTTATATTCTCTACCGCTTCATCAATATTAACTGTTTTCTTCCGGCTTTCCTCTATCAGTGTCGTAATAGCGCTAATCTCAGATGCTTTTGTTTGTAAATCTTTTTGGGCGCTTTTTAATGATTGCTCATAAGACTTTTCATTTGCTGAATATAACTCAATTACAGAATTATATTCTTTACGCATAAGACGCCAAAATTTATCTTTAATTCTACTCTTAGATCCTTTAATATCTGCAATTCTTTGATTATAAAGAGCAATTTCACTATTAGCATTTTCAATAATACTGTTTATAGATGCTATTATTTCCTTAATTGGCTGCAGTGAAACCTGAATGCTAGGAGTCTTTACCTTTTCTCTCAAAATGTTTAAATTTTGCTCCAATATAGAAATAAGATTTGCTCTACAATTTTCTATTTCTTTTTTCTTTTTTTCAAGAAAAGCATCCTCTTTAATTGCATTCAAATAATCAGCCACTTTTTTTATTTCCGAACTGTATTTTATAATCATCTGCTCAATCTGAGATTTATCCTGATTATAGCTCACATCAAAAAAAGCACTGATTTGGTCAAGAAAGTCCTGCGTAATGGTTTTCTGCTGGCAGAAAGGGCATACACCTTTTTCTCCATCTATATGAACATATTTAATACCAGAATTAACCCAGTCCGAGTTTCCTAACGTTTCAATCAACGTGGCTACCGAACTGTTCTTATTTCCAACTATAACTTTAGAAAGCAATTCAGATTGCTCAATGTCTTCAATATTGATCAAGACTTTTGATAAAAACTGTCTGTTCTGAGCTTCACCTTGAAGTTGCTGTGCTTCACTCTTTAATTCATCTACAGAATAATCAACCTCATCTTCCTGCTTTTCTAAAGAAATAAGGTGTTTAAAAAGGGTATCTTTATTTCCTTTTAGTCCATCTAAACAAAACTCTAAAACCCTATCTCCGCCTGTGTATTCCCTTTTAATTTTCCATACTTGTTTCTTGAATTCCTCAATTTCACTCAAGTGCTTTTGCTCATCTTTTGTTCTTTTTTCTTCAATTTTCCGCTTTTGCTCTTT
>ONON01000146.1 GCA_900319455.1 uncultured Eubacteriales bacterium | reverse complement strand
GTTCTATAATTTTCGCGAAGCTTTCATAATTGACTGTCATATCCTCATTAAACGGGGTTATGATTGCAACACCTGCTCCTGTAAATACAACTGGTTTCATATTACTGCTCCTTGTGAAAATTAAAATTTGGTAACAATATAATCCTGATTGCAAAGCTGTTCAGCCATAAGAACAGCGCCGCCTGCCGCGCCGCGCAGGGTGTTGTGCGAAGGGCAAACAAATTTGTAATCATACTGGGTGTCTTCACGAAGACGGCCTATGGATATAGCCATACCGCCTTCAAGGTTGCGCTGAAGTTTAGTCTGGGGAAGGTTGTCCTCCTCAAAATAGTTGAGGAACTGTTTGGGAGCGCTGGGAAGCTCGGCTTCCTGAGGGTATCCTTTAAATTCTTTCCAGATTTTGAGTATCTCCTCTTTGGAGGGCTTGTTCTCAAAGCGAACAAACACCGCCGCCATATGGCCGTCGGAGCAGGGAACTCTCAGACACTGAGCCGTGAAATGGGGAACTGTCGCGGGAACGATTTCTTCTCCTTCGATTTTGCCCCAGATTTTAAGAGGCTCAATTTCGGATTTTTCTTCTTCTCCGCCGATGAAGGGGATGACATTGTCAATCATTTCGGGCCATCTTTCAAATGTTTTGCCCGCGCCTGAAATTGCCTGATATGTGCAAACAAGAACATCTTTTACACCGTATTTCTCGTGAAGCGGAAAAAGAGCGGGAACATAGCTCTGGAGCGAGCAGTTGGATTTAACCGCAATGAAGCCTCTTTTTGTGCCGAGATGTTTTTTCTGAGCCTCAATGATTTTCGCGTGGTCGGGGTTGAGCTCGGGAACAATCATCGGAACATCGGGAGTGTGCCTGTTCGCGCTGTTGTTTGAAATAACAGGGCACTCGTGAAGAGCGTACTCTTTTTCGAGGGCTTTTATTTCGTCTTTTTTCATATCAACCGCGCAGAACACAAAATCAACCATTTCGGTGATTTTGTCTATGTCGGCGGAAGCGTCCATAACAACAATGTTTTCCATATTCGCGGGAATGGGAACGCTCATGCACCATTTTGAGCCGACTGCTTCTTTATAGGTTTTGCCTGCCGAGCGTGAACGTGCGGCAAGCGCAACAACCTCAAACCAGGGGTGATTCTCAAGAAGAGTCGCGAAACGCTGGCCGACCATACCGGTTGCTCCTACAATACCCACTCTGTAATGCTTCATCTTAAATCCTTCTTTCAAAAACTTTTGTGTTGTATTTTTCGGGTTAATGCTTTATAATATTTCAGCGGTATAATATGCAAAGATTTTATACAACTTAATTATTTATATTATCATTATAATTTCTTTATGTCAAATATTATATTATACAAACTGAGTTTAATTTGAAAAAATTTTTTTGGTGGAATAAATAATGAAAAAAAGCGATTTCTATTATGATTTGCCCGAAGAGCTGATTGCGCAGACTCCCGCGGAGCCGAGAGACTCGTCGCGCCTGCTTGTTTTGGGCAAAACCGACGGTAAAATCGAACATAAAACATTCAGAGATATTACGGAATATTTCAAACCGGGAGACTGCCTTATTCTCAACAACACAAAGGTTCTTCCCGCAAGAATTTACGGCACAAGAACCGACACCGGTGCGGTTGTGGAGTTTTTGCTGCTTAAAAGAAAAAGCGAGACGGATTGGGAGGTTATTGCGGGCCCGGGCAAAAAAGCGCGCGAAGGGCATAAGTTCATTTTCGGCAACGGAATTATGAGCGCGGAAGTTCTTGAAGTTTTGCCCGACGGCAACAGAATTGTTCATTTTGAATGTGAAAACAATTTTTATGAAACGCTTGACAGAATAGGCGAAATGCCTCTGCCTCACTATATTACACACAAGCTTGAAAATCCCGAACGTTATCAGACCGTTTATGCCGAAATAAACGGCAGTGCCGCCGCTCCCACGGCAGGGTTGCATTTCACACCCGAGTTGCTTAAAAAAATTGAGAATATGGGCGTGAAAATCGCGTTTGTAACTCTTCATGTCGGTCTCGGTACATTCCGGCCGGTTAAGGCGGAAAACATTGAAGAGCATCATATGCACTCCGAACACTACTCCCTTCCTGGAGAAACGGCTCTTATAATCAATGAAACCAAAAAGAACGGCGGAACGGTTTTCGCAGTAGGCACCACCTGCACAAGAACGCTTGAATCCGTTGCCTCAAAATACGGTGAAATCAAGGCGGATGAAGGTGACACCGACATTTTCATTTACCCGGGCTATGAGTTTAAATGTGTCGATTCCCTCATAACCAACTTCCATTTGCCCGAAAGCACGCTTATAATGCTTGTCAGCGCGTTTTGCGGTTATAACAACATAATGAGCGCTTACAAAACAGCCGTTGAACAGAAATACCGCTTTTTTTCATTCGGCGACGCTATGTGCATAACAGACAGAATCTGATTACCCGGAGATTATTTATGTTTAAAGTTTTATTAAAACAGGGCAATGCCAGGCGGTGTGAATTCAACACCGTTCACGGCACGGTTCAGACCCCCGCGTTTATGAATGTCGCGACAAGCGCGGCTATCAAAGGCGCGCTTTCGGCGTTGGATTTAAAAGAAATCGGCTGTCAGGTTATGCTGAGCAACACCTACCACCTTCATGTAAGGCCCGGTGATGATGTTATATATGATATGGGCGGCCTTCATAAGTTTTCGCGCTGGAACGGTCCCATTCTTACCGACAGCGGCGGATTCCAGGTCTTCTCTCTCGCTTCATTGAGAAAAATCAAAGAAGAGGGTGTTTCCTTCAACTCTCACATTGACGGCAGGCACATTTTTATGGGGCCGGAAGAGAGTATGCAAATTCAGTCCAATCTCGGCTCCACAATAGCAATGGCGTTTGATGAATGCGTCGAAAATCCCGCGAAATATGAGTACGCGAAAGAGAGCTGCGGCAGAACAGAGCGTTGGCTTGAACGCTGTAAAGCGGAAATGGCAAGGCTCAATTCCCTTGATAAAACAATCAATAAAAACCAGCTTCTTTTCGGCATTAATCAGGGCGCGACCTTTGAAGATTTAAGAACAGCGAATATGAAAAAAATTGCCGCGATGGATTTGGATGGTTATGCGATAGGCGGCCTCGCAGTCGGCGAACCGAAAGAGGTAATGTATAAAATCATATCCGCCGTTGAGCCTTATATGCCCGAAGAAAAGCCCCGTTACCTTATGGGTGTGGGCACACCCGGCAATATTATCGAGGGCGTCTCACGCGGTGTGGATTTGTTTGACTGCGTTATGCCCAGCCGCAACGCAAGGCACGGTCACCTCAACACAGGCAGGGGAATAATCAACCTTAACAACCGCAAATATGAGCGTGACCCTCTGCCGATTGACCCTGAATGCGACTGCCCCACCTGCCGCAATTTTTCGCGCGGTTACATACGCCACCTCTTCAAAAGCAAAGAGATGCTCGCTATGCGCCTTTGCGTAATGCACAACCTTTATTTTTATAACAATCTTATGCTCAAAATCAGAAACGCTCTTGAAGAGGGCAGTTTTGACAGGTTTTACAATGAAAATGTCGAGCTGCTTGACAAAAGAATTTGAATTGCCGCAAATTTTTCTTGCATATTGAGTTATTATACTGTATAATCATCTTCAGTAAATTTCGGAGGTTTGTTTAATGAATATTTCAGTGTTATCAACCCTTCTCGCAGGCGCAAACGGTGCTTCGCAGAGAAGCTCAATGTCAATGATTATCCTCATTGTTGCTATGTTCGGCGTTATGTATTTTGTTATGATAAGGCCGCAAAAGAAAAAACAGCAGCAGGAGCAGGAAATGCGCGACAGCATCCAGGTCGGCGATGAAATTACAACAATCGGCGGCATAATGGGCAGAGTTGTAACCGTTAAAGAAGATTCTCTTGTTATTGAGACCGGCGCTGACCGCAACAAGATGAAAATAACCCGCTGGGCTGTTTCAACAAACAACACTGCGGTCGAAAAGGCGGAAGCCGAAAAAGCGGCTGCGAAAGAAGCCGCCGAAGCAGGCAAAGCAAAAAGAAAAAAGACCAAAAAGAACAAAGACGACACTTTTGAAGATTGATTTTTATTTATTCGCCCCTTTTTTCAACACGGAAAAGGGGCATTTATGTTTAAAGGGGCTGTTTACTATGAAAAAAATACTTTCAATAATAATCTGCTTCGTGCTTTTATCCGGAGTTTGTAATACCGGCTTCACTCCATTGAATGTTTTGAATATTTTCAATTTGACTGCATCGGCTGACGAAGAAACAACGAGCGGTCAGTGCGGTGACAATCTTTATTGGAGTTTTGATGCCGATACATATACCCTCACCATAAGCGGCACGGGTGATATGTATGATTACGGCGGGGAAATAAGAACAGGTTATTATTATGATAACAATGGATATGAAACTTATTATAACGATACTCCCGAAGAAGTATATTTAGGCAATCCTCCGCCTTGGGATTATTTCAGGACTGAAATCAGAAAAATAGATATACAACCTGGATGCACAAGTGTCGGTAACTTTGCGTTCTTCAGATGTTGGTATGTCGGAGGTATAATTTTTCCGGAAGGCATAATAACAATAGGAGATTATATCTTCACTAATACGGTTTTTTCCATTTCAAAAGTATATTTCCCAAGTACTCTTGAAAACATAGGTAAAAATTTTTGCGTAGTTTTAAATGGTGCGACATATAATCACCGTCTTATTTCGTGCTTTGGTGGGAATGAAGAACTTGTTTCTTTAGGTTATGAACCACCGTTTTATAATCGTCTTGGTTTTCTAAATGCGAAAACTTTTGGAGATTATATTTTAGATGTTGATGAACAAACTAAAACTGCTGAAATAGTTGCTTATGTTGGTTGCGATGAGCAGATTAATATACCTCAAAGAATGGGCGATTATATTATAACTGGTATCGGGTTCTCTTCTTTTTATAATTGTGCTTTCACAAAGAGGGTTACTATTCCCGAAACCGTATCATTCATTGGAGCAAATGCATTTTTCTTCACAAGTATAGAAAACTTTTACATTTCAAAGAATGTTTCGAAAATCGGAGAAAACGCATTTTTATCAGTAACGCCAAATTACAGTATTCATATAGCCAATGATCCCTATTATGTATTCGACGACGGTTACCCGGATCAACTTACGACTCTTGATGAAAACGGGCACGCAATTAATTATTACACAAACGAACTTGCTTATATTCCTGCCTTGAAAAGCATTACCGTTGACCCTCAAAATCAGTATTTTTCAAGTGATGAAAGCGGAGTTTTATATAATAAAAATAAAACTGTTTTGTTTCAATATCCCGTTGGCTCATCAAGAAAATCATTTGCTGTACCGTCAACGGTTAAATCAATTTGGAATTGTGCTTTTAGAACAAGTTGTAATTCCGAATTGACCCGTGTTTACATTTCAAAAAATGTTTCATTGCTGACATATGGTTTATTTGATGCAGGTATGATTGTTGATTATGAAGGCTCACAATCTGAATGGAATAATATTGTTTCAGCTTCCTATCCTTTATACCCGGAACTGCCCAATGCATATAGCTATAATCGTGATTATTATAATGATCCGGAATATATTAATTACGATGAATTGCAAAACGATTTAATTCTTTATACTCAAAAATACAATTATTACTATGAAGGAAAGATTCATTACCCTGGTTATGATGATTTACATTATTATTGGATTGATAAATGCACAATAAACTTCAATATCACCGACCCGATGAACGGCGTGACACCCGACAGTATAACATACAGTTGGAGCAGTGACGGAAAATCCTGCACCGGTACGGCGGTTTATAATGATTTCAACCGCACCGTTACCGAAAACGCAACAGTAACATCAAGTGTTTATTCAAACGCTGCCTGCACGGCTCCCGGCACAACAAGATACAAAGCGACTTTCAACAACACCGTGTTCGCAACTCAGTATAAAAATGTTCAGGATATACCCGCGCTCGGTCACAGCAATAAATGGGTTGTCACAACTACCGCGACCTGCACGCGTGAAGGTGTGCAATCATATAAATGCTCAAGGTGCGGCACCGTGTTTGAAACCCGCGCAGTTGACAAACTGCCGCACAGCTACATTTCAACAGTTGTCAGCCCCACTTGCACACAGGGCGGTTACACAACTCACACCTGCTCATCCTGTGGTGACACATACACTGACAGTTATACATCTGCCGCGGGGCATAAATACACAGCTTATACAACAAAACCGACCTGCACTGAACAGGGCTATACTTTGCACTACTGCTCTGTCTGCCGCAATTCATATAAAGACAGTTTTGTTGACCCTGCGCACACTCCGGGCAACCCCGTTGTTGAAAACGCGACAAACTCCTCCTGCGAAACGGAAGGCAGTTATGATGAGGTTGTTTATTGCACAAAGTGCGGCGATGAAATAAGCCGCGAGCATAAAATAACAGTTGCAGGTCAGCACACGCCTGCGGAAGCGGTAAAAGAAAACGCGGTTGCAGCAACCTGCGAAAAAGCGGGAAGCTATGACCTTGTTGTCTATTGCGCAATCTGTAATAATGAACTTTCAAGGCAGACCGTGACCGTTCCGAAGTTAAACCATAAAGACATAAACAATGACGGAATGTGTGACACCTGCAAAAAGGTTACGGATGAAGCGAAATATAAAGCTTATCTGTTCGGTAAAGTCAGGATTAATGTTAAATCCGATGAGGTTTACAAGAACTCAAAAGTAACCGTAATCGCTAAGGCAAGCGGTATTCCGAGTGGCTATGTTCTTGCGATTTATGAC
>ONON01000003.1 GCA_900319455.1 uncultured Eubacteriales bacterium | reverse complement strand
GAGGCTTCGTGGAGAGTGCTCAATATGAAGCACTTTCCCGTGCAGATAATAGGCGGCATTATTCTGCATCAGGGCAGAATAGCCGAGATGAAAACAGGCGAAGGCAAAACCCTTGTTGCCACCCTTCCCGCCTACCTTAACGCGCTCACGGGCGAGGGCGTTCACATTGTTACCGTCAATGATTATCTTGCCCGCCGCGACAGCGAGTGGATGGGCAAGGTTTACCGCTTTATGGGGCTGAGCGTAGGCCTTATCGTTCATGAAAAAGAGAACGACGAGCGCCGTGAGGCGTATCTTGCCGACATAACCTACGGCACCAACAATGAGATGGGCTTTGACTACCTTCGTGACAATATGGTGCCTTATGCCGAATACCGCGTTCAGCGCGGCCACCCGTTCGCTATAGTCGATGAGGTTGACTCCATTCTTATTGATGAGGCGAGAACGCCCCTTATCATCAGCGGCAGAGGCGACAAGTCAACCGACCTTTATAAAATCGCGAACTCCTTCGCGCACACCCTCAAAATGGCGAAGGTTAAAGAAACCATGAAAAAAGACAACATAGAAGACCTTGTTGATGAAGACGCCGACTATGTTGTTGACGAAAAGGCCAAAACGGCAACCCTCACCCAGCACGGCGTTAAAAAGGCGGAGCGTTATTTCAACCTTGAAAACCTTATGGACGCCGAGAATATGACCCTGCAGCACCACATAAACCAGGCAATAAAGGCAATCGGCGTTATGAAACGCGATGTTGACTATGTTGTAAAAGACAATCAGGTTCTTATTGTCGATGAGTTCACCGGCCGTATTATGTACGGCAGACGCTACAACGAGGGGCTTCACCAGGCAATCGAGGCGAAAGAAAACGTGGAGGTCGCTCACGAGAGCAAAACTCTGGCGACCATCACCTTCCAGAATTACTTCCGCCTTTACAAAAAGCTTTCCGGTATGACCGGTACCGCTATGACGGAGAGCCAGGAATTCCGCCAGATTTACAACCTCGATGTTGTTGAAATCGAAACAAACAAACCGATGATAAGAATAGACCACCCGGATGTGGTCTATAAAACCGTCAAGGTCAAATACAACGCCGTAATTGAGCAGATTGAGAAATGCCACGCCAAAGGCCAGCCCGTGCTGGTCGGCACCGTTTCGGTCGAAAAATCCGAAACTCTCAGCTCAATGCTCAAAAAGCGCGGAATAAAGCATGAGGTTCTCAACGCGAAATTCCACGATAAAGAGGCGGAAATCGTTGCACAGGCGGGTAAATACGGCGCGGTCACAATCGCCACAAATATGGCGGGGCGCGGCACCGACATTATGCTCGGCGGCAACCCGGAATATCTCGCCAAAGCCGAAATGCGCCGTATGCAGTACCCGGAGGAGCTTATAGCCGAAGCTACCGGCTTTGCGGAAACGGATGATGAGCAGATTATCGAGGCGCGTGAAACCTTCCACGACCTTGAAAACAAATATAAAGAAGAAATCAAAGACGAGGCGGATAAAGTCCGCGAGGCGGGCGGCCTGTTCATAATCGGCACGGAGCGCCACGAGTCAAGGCGAATTGACAACCAGCTGCGAGGCCGTTCCGGCAGACAGGGCGACCCCGGCGAAAGCCGCTTTTATCTCTCGCTTGAGGATGACCTTATGCGTCTGTTCGGCGGCGAGAGAATAACCCGTATGATGGACACCCTCAACGCCGCGGAGGATATGCCCATTGAGGCAAAGCTTATTTCCAAAACCGTTGAAAACGCCCAAAAGCGCATTGAGGGCAAAAACTTTGAAATCAGAAAGAACACCCTTGATTTCGACGATGTTATGAACCGCCAGAGAGAGCTCATCTACAGCCAGCGCAACCAGGTGCTTGACGGTGAGGATCTCAAAAAGAGCATTAACAAGATGATGCGCGACTGCATTGAGGAGAGCGTTGATTTCTACTGCTCCAAAGCCGTTACTCCCGCCGATTGGAACATTGACGGCCTGCGTGAGAAATTCCTCGGCTGGCTTACAACCGAAGATGATTTCAAAGATGAAGGCTTTGACCCCGAAGAAGCGAAAGAGATGCTTATTGAGCGCGGCGAACAGCGCTATGAAGAGCGTGAAAAGATGTTCGGCACCACTCCCGACGGCACACCGCTTATGCGTGAGCTTGAGAGAATGATTCTTCTTCGCAATGTTGACTCCAACTGGATGGATCACATTGACGCCATGGATCAGCTTCGCCGCGGCATAGGCCTGCGCGCCTACGGCCAGACCGACCCGATTGTGGCATACAGAATGGAAAGCTACGATATGTTTGATGAGATGACGACAGCCATCCGCGAGAACACCGTAAAGCAGATGCTTACTGTTATGATAAAGACCGAGGAAGACACCAAGAGAGAGCAGGCGGCAAAGATTACATCCACAAGCTCGTCGGGTTCCTCCGACGGCAGCGAAAAGGGCAGAACGGTGCGCAACAAGGCAAAGAAGATAGGCCCCAACGATCCCTGCCCCTGCGGCAGCGGCAAAAAGTATAAAAACTGCTGCGGCGATGTAAGAAAAGGATAACAACAGAATAACAAAAACCGGCGGGTTCTGAGCCTGCCGGTTATCTTTTTGCGCACTTATTTACCTTTGAATAATTGCCTGCCGCTTATCTGTTTTCAAGATGAAAACGGACTATGAACTTTTCAAACAGATTGTTTATGCCCGTGAGAATTGCTTTAAACAGTGTGAGAGGAAAAGCGGTTTTAACGGGAGCTTCCTGAATTTTGCCTAAATTGCCGTTGAGAAATTCCGCGCGCGTTGAAGCGTAATTTTTAAGCGCCGTTACATCGGCACTGTATTTTTGCTCAACCTGTTCAATATCCGCCGTGCCGTATGTGCCGCGGCGTATGTGGTTCATCACGGCGGAATCTTTTATCATCGCGGCGTATTCGTCAAATTTTTCGCCGCTCCACGCCGAAACAGCCTCATAAACGCTTTCATCCCACTGCGCCCTGCACGCGTTCGTAAAATCCTGTTTTTTGCACAAAACATTGAAAATGCCGGGCTTTTCGTCGGCGTCATAAGTGCCGAAAACAGTGTTGCGGTACTGGCGAGAGTGGCAAACGGTAAACATCTCCGGGTTTTTGTAATCAAGGCCGAACCTTCCGCCGCTGTTGCCGAACGCTATGTCATAGTCCCATACAGGCCCGGCGTAAAGCCTGCCGTCTTTTGTTGTGTCAAGGTAGAAATAGGTTGAGGTAAGCCCCGTGTCCATGTTGGAGGTCCATTCGCTTATGTCATAGTATTTTGCGAACGATTCAACATCAATCAGTTCGCCGTAGCTTTCGCCTTCTGAGTTTTTACCGCTTTCGGCAAAGGCGGCGTCCTCAAACCTCTGATAATATCCGCTGATGAATTCAATCTGCTCTTTGCTCGCGAATTCCGGGCTTTTCATAATAAAGGGCTGGCCTGTTTTTGTAACAAAGCCCGATTTTTCATCCGGGTATCTGTTGGCTATTTCCATTTCAAGAACATAGCCGCCGTCGGTTGTCGAACCCTCGCCGTCGGGAATTGCGGCGTATTTGTTTGTTCCCTCAAGCAGGCCTGAAAATCTGCCGTAGGTTCCGCCCTGAGCGATTGTGTCCATATCAAAATCCCCGCCGTATTCGGCAAGGCATATTTCCTCATTGATTTCGTCCAGATCCTCAACATCTATCCTGTTGCCGTCCGCCTCTATTTTGGAGGTGAGAAGGTATGAACCGAGATATTCGCCGTTTATATAAAGGTCAACGGGGGCGCATTCGGGCGTATAGTCAAGCCCCGCGTCCGCGGCGGCGTTGAAAACAATTGTGTTTCTCATAAGAGAGCGGTCGCCTTCGTTCGCGATAAGGCACCATTTTTTGCTTTTTGCCATGCCGAGAATTTTCGCTTTTTTGCCGAGCTTAATATTATACGGCTTTTTGCTGCCGTTCCAGCTCGCGTTCCCTCTGCCTTTGATATAATCGAGTGCCTTGCTTTCCGTCTGCTCCTTGCCGCCCGCGTTTTTTATTGAGATTTCGCCGGGCTCTTTATGGCTTTTGTCTGCGTGCACGCTTTCAAGGCTGCCGCTTTCGGTCGCTATAAACACGGTGCCCACGCCGCTGCTTGAAATAACATTGTATTTATATGTTTCCGCACCGCTTTTGACAGTGCCGCTTTTACCCAGGTCAATTTCGGTTCCGCTTTCAACATCTTTGCCGTTTATCTGCGCGGGGGCGGAGACCCATACCGTAAGAGCGGAGGTGTTCCAGTAAGACGGAATAAAGAAAAAGTATTCGCCGTTTTCCGCTTTAAACCATTTTACCGCCTGAAGGGAGTCAGCGCTTTGCGCCTCACTGCCCACGGTTACCGTAAACTCGTTACCGGTTGAGCCCGCGAAAGAAAATAAAAAACAGCAGGAAAGCGCGGTAATAACACACAGAACAAGCGAAATATATTTTTTCATCACAAACAGTTCTCCTATCATATATTACTTTTCAAGATTGTCAATGGCTGTTGTTACATCTTGTATCCGGATGAGCTAAGCCGATACGTATATAAGCTTATTTAAACAAAGTGCTCAAAACCGCG
>ONON01000132.1 GCA_900319455.1 uncultured Eubacteriales bacterium | reverse complement strand
GCCGTTCCAGTATTCGGCGCACATCAGCGGACCGTCGGGCTGATATTTTCTCAAAAACTCAAAATTCTTTTCGGGGTTTGAGCCGAAGTTCGCGGTTTTGTGAATTTCGGGCAGAGTTCCGCCCGTCATCATCTGATACTCCGCGCCGTCGGAAGTAAAAAGCGGCACGGTTATTCCGTTTTCTTTAAGCATATCGGCAAGGCATCGCAGATACTCGCCGTCATCACCGTAACTGCCGTACTCGTTTTCATTCTGAACAAGAATTATGTTGCCGCCGTTTGTTACCTGATGCTTCGCGAGGCGGGGTATGAGCTCGCTGAAAAAACGCCTGACGCAGACAAGGTAGGTTTCATCACAGCAACGCAGTTCAATGCCGTCATAGTTGAGAAGCCACCACGGCAGACCGCCGAAATCCCACTCCGAGCAGATGTACGGACCGGGGCGCACTATGGCATAAAGTCCGAGCTCTCCGGCGAGTGAAAGATAAGCTTCAATATCAAGCATTCCCTCAAAATCAAAAACGCCCTCTCTCGGCTCGTGCATATTCCACGCTACATAGGTTTCAACCGTGTTGAACCCGCATGCCTTCAGTTTTAATAGCCTGTCTCTCCAGTATTCGCGCGGAACACGGAAATAGTGGACGGCGCCCGATATTATTCTGAAAGGTTTGCCATCCAGCAGAAAATCCCTTTTTCCGATTTCAAAAGTTTTGTTCATAGCTTACCTCTTTTTTGCGGTTTTTTTAATATTAACACATACACTGAAAAAATCAACATAAAAAAGAGATTGATATAAGCCGGACAAAGGTATAGAATAGATATTGCAAACAGTAAGCGAGAAAGGAGGCGCGGCCGTGAAAAAAGTGAGAAGCAGAGGCTTTGTTCCGCCGGAATATAAAATGGGCATTGCGGTTTCGTGCGCAATGGTTGCCGTTGCCGCCGCCTGCATTGTTCTGACGCTTTCAGCTGTAAAATGGAAGCACACCGCGGCTCCCTCCGAACCGCTGAGCGAGGTTAAATGGCACTGGGTAACCGAAGAAAAACTGCCTCCCGGTAAAAAAATTCTTGAAAAGCGCGAGCAGTTCAGATTTCGCAAAAAACAGTTTCGCAACGGTCGGATGATGAGTGTTATGCCCGGCTGGGAGCTTTACAATGTAAACAAAATATGGAGTGATGAAATCGAGACAACCTCCGATTCATTCATTGCCGAATCCGACCCCGAAACACTGGAGTACCGCACCGAAACGCATTACGAAGACATTAAAAACATTCAATACAACTACAAGCGCTATCATTACAGAGAACACGGCAGGGATATTTACACATTCACTCAGGCTCACGGCGGAGGACAGTGGGAATATAACATTCTCGCCTATGAGCTTGAAAAAGGCGGGCTTTACGAGAACAGGCAGACACGGGTTGATGAAAGCGGCGGAATCTGGTTCAAGGCGGGGCTAAACAATGAAAGCGAGCTGACCGAAAATAAAACCGTAACCGTCATTTCATCGCCATATACGGTTTATTATTTCAGAAAAGCCACCTTTTCTTTCGATTTTTTCCGCTGGAGCAATTATTCCTCCTGGAGCTTTACCAAACCCGCCGAGGACGAAAATATTGAAACAGAGTCAAGAACAGTTTATAAAGTTGAACTGTGATACAACGATAATATTATAACCGAAAAATCAAAAAGAGGCAGCCTCTGTAAACTGCCTCTTTTTTATGCTTTTTATGTTTTTAACTCAGCCCTCTCGTTCCAGGTCAACACAGACAAGATCGGGGAAGTTGTTTAAGCGCATGGGAAAATCTCTGTCTGAGCCGAGACCGGATGAAACAACGGCCGTTTTGGTTTTGTCTCCGTCCTCAAATGTAAACAGCCCTCTTGAGTATTCCGAGAAGAAATTGCCGTCAATTCCGTAAAATCCGCCGGCAAACGGCACCCTGACAATGCCGCCGAGAGTATGACCGCTCAAAGTTATGTCAACATCCCATTTTTTGATGTTGCCGTAGTTGAGAAGTCCCGTTCCGTCGTGGGTAAGAAGAATTGTCAGGCGGTCGGTGTTTGTGAATTTTGTCATAAACTCCTGCTCTTTGCCGAATGAGACATTGTCTTTATAAAGCATACCGTAAACACCGCCAAGGCGTATGGACTGCCCGACGATTTCACGCGAAAAATCAATATCCTGATATGTGTAATCGAGAATTACCGCTCCCGCTTCCTTCAGCTTTTTGATAATATCGCTGCCGCCGTTCGCTATATAGCCCCTCTCCTGATCACCGAGGGCATAATAAACCGGGGCGATTTCTTTGAGTTTGGTCAGCGTGCCGCACACAAGG
>ONON01000217.1 GCA_900319455.1 uncultured Eubacteriales bacterium | reverse complement strand
CTTGATGTATGGTAAACAAATCTGACGATGTTATGCGGCTTTTGGTTTGATGCGAAAACCAATACTGGTTTATGAGTTACTGCCCAATTCCTGCGGGATTTAAATTATGCGAATTGATTACTGTTTTGCGCCTTCGTCAAACTTTTCAAGCACCTTAACGCTTACCGCGAAGCAATCCGCAAGGCCGTCAAGGTTCATATTGTCGTAGGAGTCTTTTCTTGTGTGGTAGTAGCTTTCAAGCTTGTGGTTAAGGCCTGTTATGCCGGTTGAGCGCATACCCGCCTGTGAGAACGCCGCGTTATCCGTCGCGCCGCCGAGAGGGGGAACCATACCTTTGTTGCAAACAACGCCGAGCTCCTGAGCGCACTCCATAAAGAGGTCGGAAACATCTTTGTCCGCCTTTACGGTGCCGTTGAGGTCGCGGTAGTTTACAAGCAGATATTTGGGATCGTGAATTGTGTCATAAGAATAAATGAAGGTGGGAACATCATCAAAATCATGAGGATGAGCCTCGCACCACGCTTTTGAGCCGCGAAGGCCGGCCTCCTCAGAACCTGTAAGGCAAACGCAGATTTCAGTGTTTTCAAGCTGAATATCTTCATCCTGAAGGGCTTTGAGAATTGCAATGCCCATATAGCAGCCGGAGAGGTTGTCATTAGCGCCGTCAACCACTCTTCTGTAGTTTACCATAAAGTAAAGGCCAACAAGGAACGGGGTGAAGAAAAGACCCCAGAGACCTACATGGAAGATTGTTGAAAGGTCCTGACCGCCGAGCTTCTGAACAACGGCGATTACCGAAATAACAATGTAAAAAACAGCGCCGAGAGCGCAGGTGATTGCGTGACCTTCAAAGCCAACACCGCCGAGAGCGTAGTTTACGGGCCATTCCCAAGCCGCGTCGGGATGACCGTTGAAAACTATTCTTCTTTTAACTTCGCCGGTGGGTTTTTTGTAAGCGGTTACATTGTGACCCGTTTCTTCGGGGAAGAGGAAGTCAACAGCCTTTTTATAAACACCGAATTGAAGAAGAGCGAGCAAAAGACCGAAAACAATAAGAACAATGCCTATTATCGGCAAAACAACGGCAAGTATGCCGCCAACGCCTACGCCGATAAGGAAAAGCGCTATTGCCGCGAGAACGCAGGAGATTGTAATGTAAATCCAGCCGTAGAAGGATTTTGGGTTTTCTTTGAAGGATTCAACCTCAACCCTGTCGCAGCCGAGCCTTTTCATAACATCGCCCATATAGACACAGGCCTGCTCCTCACCCTTTGAGCCGGGATTCCTCTTCTCAAACTTTGTGCATATATACCGGATTTCCTGGTACATATACTTTGCGTAGCCGGATTTTTTCTCGATGATTCTTGAAAGGTCCATTTTGTTTCCTCCGTAAATGAAATTTATGAATTAATTATCTGCCGTAATCTTAAAAAAATCAAGAAAAACAGAATAATAATTTCCGGTTAAAAAGGCGGGCTTTAAATTGCCGGCATAAACCGCACCGACAGCGCGAGAAAAATCTGCGCGGGGTAATATGTGCCGAGTTCGACGGCAACAAGTTTGTTTTTTGATTTGACCGGGAAAAAGTACAAAAACGCCAGAACGGTGTCGCTTATTATGAAGAACACGCTGCCGACTGATGTGAAAACAAACGCATTGATTCCGGTGCGGTAAAGCGCAATAAATGACATAACGCATTTAGCAAAAAGAATGGAGTAATAAGCCGCGAGAAGAACAAACATTTTGGTATCGACATTGAATTTGAGAATTTTAATAAGTACGGTTGCAACCGCGAAAATAACGGCTGCTGTCAAAAACGGAAAAACCGAAAAGCCCGCGACTTTTATAAACGCGGCAATAAAGAAAACATGGCAGCAAAGAAATGAAGCCGTGCCCATTGCCATAAGCCGTGAGCGGAATTTGGGGGCAATTTCTTTAAGACCGAGCAGAATGTCGCCGCCCTGGCCGAACATAAGCCCGAAAACAGCGAGAAAGAAATAGTAGGGGTCGGAGAGGTGGTTGCTGCAGAACCCCGCAATGGCTATTGACATAAAGCCGAAGCTGGAAAGGAATTTGCAGAGCATACCGTTGAAGGATTGACCCTTGGTGCGAAAATAAATTGTGGCAACGGCACTTGCCGCCGTGAGCAGGCATAAAACAATAATAAGAACCGTCATAAAACCACTCCATAAACAATATGTTATATTATACAACTTCCGAATTGAAATTAAAAGATATTTTGTAAAAAAATTTATAAATTTGCAATTATATACATAATAGTATATAATACCCGCGAAAGGGTGATTTTTTTGACCGATTCCGCTTTGAAGGCGTTAAAAAACGCCTATGCCGTTCTGAAGAACTCAACACCGCTTGAAAGCGCGGATTGCGGAGAAATCTGCGGTGCCTTATGCTGCTCCGGAAGTGATAACGACTGTATGTTCTTACTGCCGTATGAGGATGAGTTTGTAAAGGCCAATGGCTTTACGACAATAGATACAGAAGGCAATTTCGGCTTCGGCGCGGTAATGTGCGGCGGCGAGTGCGGCAGAAGCGCGAGACCGCTCGCGTGCAGGTTTTTTCCCCTTTTTCCCGCTTTAAGCTTTGAAAACGGCAGATTAAAAGTTAAAGCGATTGTTGACCCGAGAGCATTGATTTGCCCTTTAACCCATGAGAATGTTGAAATTTCCCGTTCTTTCAAAAGAGCCGTGCGCAAAGCGGGGCTGTATCTTGCAAGGGATGACGAAATCCGTGATTATCTTTTGAAAATGACGGCGGAACTGCTTGAAATCGCTGAACTCAAAAAAAGACTTGAGAAATAATAAAAACAAGCGTGTAAAGAGTTACAACTTTACACGCTGAAAGGAAAAAGTATTTGAGATATAACTGTGTTATCTGGGATTGGAACGGCACATTGCTTGATGATGTAAGCGCTTCCCTGCGGAGCGTAAACGATATGCTCAAAAGAAGGGGCAGACCCTCCATTGATTTGAAACGCTACCGCGAATGTATCGGTGTGCCCATAAAACATTTTTATGAGCAGGTTTTTGAAATTGAAAAAGAGGATTACGCCCTTTTGCTCAAAGAATACAATACGGGCTATGATTACTATGTAAATCTCGACTGCGGTATCGCGAGCGGCGCCGCCGAACTGCTTGATAAAATAAATCATACCGGCGCGAAACAGATTATTGTTTCATCGTGTGAAAAAAATCAGCTTGACTCCGCTGTGGAAAAATCAGGCATAGGCGGTTATTTTGACGCCGTACTCGGCGCTGATGACTTTTTTGCAACATCCAAAATCGAAAGAGCTCGAAATTATATTAACAACAATCTGCCGGACAGCGCAAAACTGCTTGCCGTGGGCGATCTTATTCACGATTATCAGCTTGCCGAGGCTCTGGGCGCGGATTGTGTGCTTGTAAAAAGCGGCCATGAAGACACGGGCAGGCTTCTCGCCACCGGCGCCTTCACAGCCGAAAATGTTGCGGATGTTGAAAGGTTTATTTTTGATTAGTTTATTCTAATTGTGATGTCACCCTTCGGGAAGGTGCAGCACGGGTGGATGTAACCGAACTGTATATCCGCCAGCCTGCGGTAATCGGTACCGTCATCAATATAGACTTCACCGCTCAGAAGCTTGCTTCTGCAAAAACCGCATTCGCCGCTTCTGCACCGCACGGGAACGGCAATGCCCGCCTTTTCGAGAGCGGTAAGCACGGTTTCATCGCATCTTGCTTCAATTTCGCATTTATTACCTCTGTCAATAACAGTCAGCTTGCAGGTCTCATCGGTGAGGCCTGCTTTTTTCGGCGTTGATTTGGAAACGCCCTGCATTTCAAAACGCACGAATTTGCGCCTTAGGCCGAGTGCTTCAACCTCTTTGCCGAGAAAAGCGTACATAGCCTCGGGCCCGCAGGCGAAAATACTGTAATCTCCGCTTGAGGGCGCGTATTTTTTAATCAGTTCGGCGACTATGAATCCATGCTCAAAGCCCTTTTGCCTGCCTTCGCTCAAAACATAAACAACCTTGAAGTTGCCGTTTGCTTCGGCAATCCGGTCAAGTTCATCTTTAAAAGCAAGGTCTTTAACGGTTCGGGCGCCGTAGAGCAGTGTAAGGTTGAAATTTTCCGTTCTTTCATCTATCGCCTTCGCAAGTGAAAGGAACGGGGTTATTCCGCTGCCGCCGGCAATACCTATTACGGTTTTGGCGTCTCTGAGCGGTTCATAAACGAAAGTGCCTTCGGGTGCGTATGAAACAACGGTGTCGCCCTCTTTCCAGTTGTCAATAATAAAGCCGGAGACAAAGCCGTCGTCAACTCTTTTTACGGCGATTTTATATATGCCGTTCAATGCGTCTTTGGGGGAGGAGGCTATTGAATATGCCCTTGTGCAAAACGAGCTGCCCGCTTTTATTTGAAACGCAAGGTACTGACCCGCTCTGAAATAAGCCGCTTTGCCGTTTTCAGCCTTTAAGGTGTAACACTTGAAACCTTCGGAGAGGTCTTCGATTTTTTCAATAACAAGTTTCTGTGTTTTCGGATGAAGGGAGCAGGCAATTTTGTTTACGTTAAACTCGGTCGGAGACGCGGGCTTTACATCCGGCGCTTTTGCCACATCCGTAAAACGGGAAGGCAGAGACATAACCGCGTTGGTAAAATCTTTAACACCGTTTTTGTAAGGCTTTGTTTTTATCTTCATTGTTTTGCCGCCTCCTTTTCAAGGTTTTTCAAAGCGGCGACAGCCGCCTCATAACCGGTTGTGTATGACGGGCTGAAGCCGAGAGATTTTGTGCCGTAGCCGCCGCCGTAATAAAGGCGCCCTATTTTTTTACCCAGAGCGTCGGTGGCAACACGCTGAACAATTCCGTAACTGCCGGTGTTTTCAAAGCCGTAGATTGTGCCGTTGGGCGCGTCAAGGTAGCGTGCGTATGTTACGGGTGTGGCGATTTCGATTTCCTCAATACTGTCGCGAATGCGGGTGCCTGTTGCTTTTTCAAAATTGGCAATGGCTCTGTCGGCGAATTCACGCTTTGCGCTTACATAGTTTTCTTCCGTTATATCATTCCACGCGTCATCGCCGGTGAACAGTGATGTTATATAAAGGATGCAGGTACCTTCGGGCGAACAGCCGGGAACGCCCCTGTTCAGGCAGACCGCTGCCTGCATATTGTTTGCCGCTCTGCTTCTTGTGAGCTGTGACTGCCTGGCTGTGTCGGTTGTGTCATAAATGAAATAACTGTGGTTGTCAATTCCGAGTTCCTCAGCCGATTTGTCAAGCCCTAAGAACATACTGAAACCTTTGGGCGCGAGTTTTACCGAATTGAGTTTTTTCAGCTGATATTTGGGAATGTCAGCGCTGTCGATGAGTTTTGTGTACATATTGTAGGGCGACGCGTTGCTGATGACGCAGTCACACTCGATTATTTCTCCGCTGTCAAGCTCAACACCGCGGGCAATGCCGTTTTTAACAATAATCTTTTTTACCGCGGTGTTCATCCACGCTTCGCCGCCAAGCTCCTCAAAACGCTCTAAAATCGCTGTTGAAATACCGTGACTGCGTGTTTTGGGAATAACGGGACCGTCTATTATATAGGATTTAAACATTGTGAAATAGTGCATAAAGCTCTCTTCATCAAGCGGTGTGCCGAGGTAGAGCCAGTAGCCGCCGAAGCAGTCGCGCGCCGCCTGAGGCAGGTCAAGGGCGTCGAAGACCTCGTTGACGGTATATCCCGCGGAATTTATGAAATCGCTGTAGGTGCCGAAGATTTTTTTGAAAATATCGGTTGAAAAATTCTGAATAGTGCCGAGATAGTCAAGCCCGGCGTTGGCCTCTTCAATAATGTCAAAAAGCTTTTCGCATTTTTCTCTGCTGCCGGGAGAGTATTCCTCAACCCTGTCAATAAAAGCCTTTCTTGTTGTCGGAAGGGTGTAATCAACATTTTTTTCATCGTTGATGGTTATCATTCTGAACGCCTCGTCAAGAGCTGTCCATTCAATCTTCTCCGACACACCCAGTTCGTCAAAAATCTTTTTAAGCTCTCTGCCGCCCTCGGTGAAGGGACCTATTCCGCAAAGCTCATGAAGCGACGCCTCGAACTCAAACCTGCCGCGCACAAATGATGTGGCGCTGCCTCCGGGCAGATTGTGCCGCTCAACAAGCAGCGTTTTTTTGCCCGCGTGCGCGCATTTTGCCGCGGCGACAAGGCCGCCGTTACCGGCGCCTATAACAATAACATCATATTTTTTACTCATATTTCACTCTCCCCTGAGCAATAATTATAAAAATATATTATCATACAAATTATTTATATTCAATCTGATAACGCAATAAAATTTTTGTGAAAATGAAACACCTCTGAAAATAATCCTGCATTTTTTATTCAGCGAAAAATGTATATGCAAAGCGGTTTTTCAGGCAGTTTCGTTAAAATCCGGAGAGTAAAGATAAAAACTTTACAAATTATTTTCTTAATATGGAAATAAAACAAACTTATCCACTTTTTCACACACTTTTCCACAATGGTAAAGATTTACGCTTTACGCTTTTCGTAAGGTAAAGTATTCATTTATACCGTATATGAGGTGCATAATAAAAGAGAAATTTGCAGGAGTAATTGCAAATTTCTCAAACGCCTTTTATATAACTTTTTTACCTTTTACAAATACGGCTTTAATTTGGGTCAAATCGCCGTTGAGCACAAGAAGGTCGGCGTTTTTGCCGGGTTCAATGCTGCCCGTAATATCCTGTGCTCCGATTGATTTGGCAGGATTGATTGAGCAGGATCTGACAGCCTGTTTGAGAGGTATTCCGAAACGGAGCAGATTTTTGAACTCATCAAAAAGATTTGTTGTGCTCCCCGCCACGGTACCGTCTGCGAGAGTTGCCTTCCCGTCTTTTACATATACATTCTGACCGCCCAAAGTGTACTCGCCGTCACTCATACCGGCCGCGGACATTGAATCGCTTATAACAACCGTTCTTTCCTCTCCGAGTACCTTAAAGGCCGTTCTCAGCACGGGCGGCGCGATATGAATGCCGTCACAGATTATTTCGGCGAAAATCCGGCTGTCATCAAACACGGCACCGACAACGCCGGGAGCCCGCGAGAGCAGTGGAGGCATAGCGTTGAAAAGATGGGTTGCGTGGTTTATTCCGCAGTCAAATGAGGCTTTTGCGGTTTCATAATCCGCCGCGGTGTGCGCCGCGGAAACAGCGCAAATATTTTTTGCTCTCCGCGCAAAATCAAACGCTCCGGGAATTTCGGGAGCAATATCCGCAATTTTTACCGGGCAGATTGAATTGAGTTTTTCAAACAGAGCGAAATCGGGAGGCAGAATATCCTTTTCACTCTGAGCCCCTTTTTTAGCGGGAGAAATGAAGGGACCTTCCATATTGATGCCGTGAATATATGCGCCCTTTTCACAGCCCATAGTGTTTTTTATGTATTGAAAAGCCTTTTCAAGTTTTTCAACGCCTACGGTCATTGTGGTTGGGCAGAATGAGGTAACTCCGTTTTTTACAAGAATTTCAGACATCTCACCGGCACTCTCTTTTCTGCCGTCGGTAACATCATATCCGCCGCAGCCGTGAGTGTGAATGTCAATAAAACCGGGCATAACAACGCAACCCTCGAAGTTCAAAGCGTCACTGCCGGATGTTTTGCCGACAGCGGCGATTTTTTCGCCCGATATTTCAATATCTTTTTTTGTCTGTTCAAAATCTTTATCAAAGATTACCGCGTTTTTAATTACCATTTTTTCACCGTATAAAAAGAACTGCGGATATGTTAAGGCAATCCGCAGTTACAGTTATTTTAATAAGCTTTGCCCCAGTAGAGCATATGTTTCGCAGGTTTGCCGCAGCACACGCAAACATCACTGATATGTTCCTGCTTAAAGGGGATACATCTTGAGGTTACACCGGCAACTTCCTTGAGCTTTTCTTCACAGGCAAGTTCGCCGCACCACATTGCTTTTATAAAACCGGGGCGGTTTGCGGCGTTTTCAATCATTTCATCAAGGTTGCTGACGGGATAGGTCATCTCTTCGCGACGCGCAAGCGCCTTTTCGTAAAGAGCGTCATGAACCTGTTTAAGCAGGCATTCGATTGATTCCTCAAGGCAGTCGAGTGAAACAAAAGATTTTTCTCTGTTGTCGCGGCGAACAAGAACGCATTGATTGTTTTCAATATCCTTGGGCCCGATTTCAAGACGCAGCGGAACGCCCTTCATCTCATACTCAGCAAATTTCCAGCCTGCGGAATTGTCGGTTAAATCTATTTTAACCCTGAAGGATTTTGCGAGCCTTTCACAAAGCTGTGTCGCCTTTTCGGTAACACCGGGTTTGTGCATGGCTATGGGAACAATTACAACCTGAACAGGCGCTACGGCGGGGGGCAGAACAAGGCCGCTGTTGTCGCCGTGAGTCATAATAATCGCGCCTATGATTCTGCTGCTCATACCCCACGAAGTCTGATGCGGGTACTGAAGGGTGTTGTTGCGGTCGGTAAAGGTGATGTCAAAAGCCCTTGCGAAACCGTCACCGAAATAATGTGAGGTTCCGCTCTGAAGCGCCTTGCCGTCATGCATAAGCGCCTCAATGGTGTAGGTTGACTCCGCGCCGGCAAATTTTTCTTTATCGGTTTTTTTGCCTTTAATAACCGGAATGGCAAGGCTATCAACACAGAAATCCGCGTAAACATTGAGCATCTGCTCTGTTTCGGCGATTGCCTGTTCCGCCGTTTCGTGCATTGTGTGGCCTTCCTGCCAGAAAAACTCCATTGTTCTCAGGAACGGGCGGGTTGTTTTCTCCCACCGGACTACAGAACACCATTGGTTGTAAAGCTTCGGCAAATCTTTATATGACTGAATAATATCTTTGTAATGGTCACAGAAAAGAGTCTCGGAGGTGGGGCGCACACAAAGCCGTTCCTGAAGTTTTTCTTCACCGCCGTGCGTTACCCAGGCAACCTCGGGCGCAAAGCCCTCGACATGGTCTTTTTCTCTTTGAAGAAGGCCTTCGGGGATAAACATGGGCATCATAACATTTTCATGACCGAGCGCTTTGAAACGCGAGTCAAGGTCATTTCGTATATTCTCCCATAAAGCGGTGCCGTAAGGCCGCACAACCATACAGCCGCGCACGCCGGAATATGAGGCGAGCTCGGCTTTTTTAACAACATCGGTGTACCATTTTGCAAAATCCTCATCCATTGAGGTTATCTCTTTGACTAACTTGTTCTCTGCCAAAACAAAAAACTTCCTTTCAGAATTTAGCGGATAAATACTCAGATGCGGTCCTCAATATAGCTGACCATATCGCCGACTGTTTTGATGTGCTCAATAGCGTCGTCGGAGAGTTCAATTTCAAACTCGTCTTCGATTGACATGGCAAGATCAATGAGGTCGAGGCTGTCTGCGCCGAGATCCGATGTGATTGACGCTTCGGGAGTTATAATGCTTTCATCAACCTCAAGCTGTTCACTGAAGATTTTTTTAACCTTATCAAATACCATAAAAAATACTCCTTTTAAAAATATTATCATTAATAAAGTATATTAAACCATAACATATATTATTTATAAAAGCCGTGTTTGTCAACCTTAAATTCAAAATATTGAAAAATAATAATAATAAATTAAGAAAATCCGCAAAGAAAAACACGGAACTTTGAAATAAAGTTCCGTGCCGAAATGTTTTTGAGATTTAAGCGTCAACGCAGGAGCAGGAAACATAGTTTTCTTCGCTGTCGGCGTCGGCATTCTTTTTGTCAATAAACTTTTTGATTACGCAGTAAGCGCCCGCTATGGCAGCGACAACCGCGAGAACTATTAAGATAACTTTAAGAACCTTTTTGTAAGAGCACATAGTAAACCTCCGTAAAATTAATTAATTTTTCAATACAAGCATATTATAACACAAAAAAACAATATGTCAACAAAAATTAAAGGCCGCAGCCGTAGGGTTAAAACCTGCATTAGCCGCGGTCGATTAATTTACGCAGTAATAAAGTGTTCTTTAAGACGGATTACGCGTTGAGAAGCTTGGCGAGGGCTGATTTTTTGCGGGCAGCGTTGTTCTTATGAATAAGACCT
>ONON01000131.1 GCA_900319455.1 uncultured Eubacteriales bacterium | reverse complement strand
TCACGGCGATAACCACTATGTAACCGACGGCCCGTTTATGTTCCGCACAAAAAGCGGAGAACTGCTTATGCTGTGGAGCACTTTCCCGACGGAAACTACGCCGAATGCCTTGTGAAATTCGAGGGCGGCTCAATCAAAAACCCGTTTGTTCACCTTGACCCGCTTACAAATGATGACGGCGGCCACGGTATGCTGTTTAAATCGCGCGACGGGCTTTGCCTCACATTTCACAGGCCGAACACATCCGGCAGCGAGCACCCCGTGTTTATTCCCGTTAAAGACGAGGGCGGCACAATAGCTTTGGCGTAACGCCGGCGCGGGCGAATAAATCGAAAAAAGATAATTGAAGGAATTTGTATGAACATTGAAAATCTCGCGTCAACTCTCGCGCAGGGCGAGGCGTATCTTATAACATCAGCCGAAAACTGCTTTTATTTCACGGGCTTTCAAAACGGGGAGGGTGTTTTGCTCATAACCCCGAAGGAGCGCGTTTATATGACCGACGGGCGCTATATTGAGGCGGCGGGCAAACAGATAACTTGTTGCACGGATGTTCTCGACGCCCCTGTTTTTACCGATGAAATTGAAAGAATCTGCTTGTTTGAGGGCGTGAAAACGCTTTATGTTGAACAGGGCAGGGTAACGCTCGGCTTTTATGAAAAGCTCCGTAAGGCGCTCGCGGGCGTAACGGTTGAGGGCGCCGACAGGCTTGAAGATGAAATAAACGCCATGCGTTCGGTAAAATCCGCCGAAGAGGTTGAAAAAATCAAAGCGGCGCAGGAAATTGCCGAAAAAGGCTTTGACTTTATTCTTACGCGCATAAAACCCGGTGTTTCCGAGATTGAAATCGCGCGCGAGCTTGATTACTTTATGCTCACAAACGGGGCGCAGGCTGTGTCTTTTGACACAATAGCGGTAACCGGGGCAAAAACATCCATGCCTCACGGCGTGCCCGGCAGCCAAACGGTAAAACGGGGCGACCTGTTTCTGCTTGATTTCGGCGCGGTTTATGAAGGGTATCACAGCGATATGACCCGAACGGTCGTCGTCGGCGAAATTGACGGCAAAAAAGCGGAAATATACAATATTGTGCTTGAAGCGCAAAAAAAAGCTCTTGATTTTCTCGCCCCCGCGGTTCTCTGCAAAGACGCTGACGCCGCCGCGAGGGATTACATAAAAGAACACGGTTATGCCGAAAGCTTCACGCATTCAACGGGGCACGGCGTGGGCGTTGAAATTCACGAAAAGCCCAACCTTTCCTCCCGCAACGAAAAAGGCGCGCTTGAAGCGGGCAATGTTGTAACCGTTGAGCCGGGCCTATATCTGCCGGGCGAATTCGGCGTGAGAATCGAGGATATGGCGCTCATCACTCCCGACGGGAGCGAAAACCTGACAAAGTGCAAAAAGGAGCTTATTGTTATATAATTGACGCGCCGGCAAAAAAACACTTGAAATATATATAGGTATAGTGTAAAATATCAGTGTATTTTATAACCAAAGGAGATATTTTTATGGTATCAGCAGGCGATTTCAGAAACGGCGTTACCTTCGAGATGGAAGGTTCTGTTTATCAGATTATCGAATTTCAGCATGTTAAACCCGGCAAAGGCGCCGCTTTTGTAAGAACAAAACTCAGAGATGTTATCAAGGGCGCCGTGGTTGAACGCACTTTCAACCCCACCGATAAATTCCCCACCGCTTACATTGAGCGCAAAGAGATGGAGTATTCCTACAGCGACGGCGGCCTTTACTATTTTATGGACCCCGAAACCTATGAGATGACTCCCCTCAACGAGTCCGACCTGCCCGACAATTTCAAGTTTGTCAAAGAAAACACGGTTTGCCGCATTCTTTCATACAAGGGCAAGGTTTTCGGCCTTGAGCCTCCCACATCCGTAGAGCTTCAGGTTACCAAAACCGACCCCGGCTTCGCGGGCAACACGGCAACAAACGCCACCAAACCCGCAACTCTCGAGACGGGCGCGGAGGTTAAGGTTCCCCTGTTCATAGACGAGGGCGAAATGATTGTTATTGACACAAGAACGGGCGAATACCTCAGCAGAGCGTAATTAAAAGGAGGCACATTATGGATTTTGAAGAAAAGACCATCACCGAAAAAACATCTTATGTAAAAGGTCTCGCGGAAGGTCTCAGCCTCGGCGATACCGCGCAGGACAAGCTCATCAAAGCGCTTATCGATTTGGTTGACGATATGGCTGTTGAGATTGCCGACCTTCAGGAAGAGCTTGACGACCTCTATGATGAACTTGACGAACTCGAGGAACAGGTTGACGCGGTTGACGAAGACCTCGGCGAGGTTGAGGATTTCATCTGGGATGATGAGGATTTTGACGACTGGGATGAAGACGGCGAAGATTACGAGGACTGCTTCGACATCACCTGCCCCTCCTGCGGAGAGGAATTCAGCGTTGATGAAAACACACTTATCGAAGGCAGCGTAAACTGCCCCAAATGCAACGAGCTTCTCACCTTTGATTTTGATGAGGATGACGAAGAGGACGACAAAGACTGAGTTATATTATGTTAAAAACGGCAGCCGTGACGGCTGCCGTTTTTTTTTTTGCGCTCACGCCCCGTAAGGCGTTCTTGTTTTAACCCGCGCGCCTTTCGGCAAGCACTCTGTCGGCTTCGAGGGCGGCGGAGGTGAAGGAATTGTTCTTCCAATAAGCCGCCGCGGCGCTCACCGCGGCAAACACAATGCTCACGGCGCCGCTTACATCTTCATCCGAAAAACGCATGGTTTCAATGCCGAGGCTTCGCAGGGCAAGGTTAATAAGGCTCAAAACCAGAAAAGCGAGCCGCACCCATGTCGCGAGAGGCACATTTGAAATGTTTTGCGCAATATCTTTAATTCTGTTAATGAATATCACTCCTCATCTCGCCCCTGTCAGGGCGTCAATTCTTTTGCCGGCGGATTTTATCTCCGCTTCCGCCGCCGCCATTCTTTCAACAAGGCAGTTGTGCTTATCCACCTTTTTTTCAAGCTCTTTCAATCGGAAAGCCGTAAGCCTCTGCGAGGCGACAATGCCCGCTATACATCCCGCCGCCGAGCCTAAAAACGAAAAAACCAGCTCATAGTTCATACTCTGTTCTCCGCCTTTTCAACAAGCCCGCCGCCGAGATAAATCCAGCCCGCGCCGCTTTTGAGCCTGCCCCAGCCGCCGCTTTTCTCAACAACCGTGCAAACTCCGCCTTTTTTAACCGTCATATTGATTTTGTGCCCTGAACCGGGCCCCGAACGCACATTGAGCTCATCGCAGGCAACCTTTATTCTGAAAGGGGCGGAGGGCTTGGCGGCGAAATACGCCGAAATCGCTTCCGATACCGCTTTGGCGCAGCGGTCTCTTCCCGCCGCGGTTGCCACATTTTTAACATCGGGCGAGTCAATAAACACCGTTTCAACAAGCAGCGCGAGCGGCTTCGCTTCTCTGACAACCGCGAAATAGTCGTTGCCGAGCACGCCTGTTTTTATTTTGGCGCCCCTGTCGGGGATACCGAACGCTTCGGATATATAAGCGGAGATAAGCCCCGCCGCCTTTCTGCCGTTTTCAGAGCCGGAAGGGTAATAAACCTCGCTGCCCGTGCCTCCGCCCGCGTTTAGGTGGATTTCAACAGCCAGATCGAAATTGCCGGCGTTGATTTTTTCAATCCTTTCGGTAAGATATAAATCCGCGCCGCAGTTGATAAGGCTCACCTCAAAGCCCGCGGTGCGCAGATACTCGGCAAGGTATTTCGCGATTTCTTTGGCTATATTGAACTCGCGCCTGCCCTCATAACACGCGCCGGGGTCAAAGCCTCCCGTTTTGGATTTGCCGTGACCTACGCTTACGCATATTTTTTTGCTCATTTTTTCCTCCTCACATTTCATCCGGCGATTTAACACTCACCGAGATGGAAGCCGTTTGCGGGTCATATTCAAACACATATATCGAGCCGCCTCTCAGACTGAGCGAGTGCAGGCGGTCAAACAGGTCAACCCACTCAATGTCGCCGTCACAGGTAGGCACACAGCAGACCTTTGTGAATGTGTCGTCCATCTCATAAAGATATTCCGAAATCCCCGGCGTGTCGGCGTCAATATAATCAAACTCGGCGGGGGAACCCGCGACAATATGAAGAATGCTGCGGTCGGAGCTCATCCTGCAGGCGGTATAAGCGGCGCATATCCGCATAAAATCCACGCTCACGCCCATATACTCGCCGCTCATCTCAAGCCCGCAGCCGGGCTTTACCCCGCCTTTTTCAAGCAGAGAAGCCGTTGGCAGAGTGTACGCGCCAACCTCCGTGCCTTTGTAGCACAGCCCTCCTTCACGCTCGCTCAGCGAGTCAAGCACCTCTCTGTTTTCGTGCGTGTGAATGTTCTCAAAGCTCCCGCTGTACGCCCTGAACGCCTCAACAACAGCCCTTACCTCGTTCTCAAAGCCCGCTTCGCCTGTCAGAAATGCGCCGCAGCCCGTAATGGAGGGCTTGAACGCCACGCTGAAAATGTCTGATTTGCGTACCGCGCGGCAGAGCTGTTCCTCCGTTTTATACGCGGCTGCCTGAACAAAAAGCGTTCCCGTCCGGGTCAGTTCCTCGCCGAGAGGGCATATAATAAAATCCCCCTCACGCTTTACCGGCGATGAATTCTCATCCCTGACCGCATTTGATGAAAAACAGCCGCCCGGGGCGCAGGTATTGAAAACAAGGGCAATATAATCCCATTCGGGCGACGCGAAGCTCTCATTGAGCTTTACCTTTAATATCGCCGCGTTGTGCTCGCCCGTGAAACCCTCCGCGGCGGTCAGTTCAAAACCGTCGTTTTCATTCATAACGGCGGTGATTGTTTTTTCGGTCATACCGTTTTTTCCCTCCCGTAATAATTTATGAGCGCGGTACCGGTTTGCACCGCCTCGCTTCTCTGCCTGTAAAGCACAGACAAAACCGATTTAATCTTATAAGCCTCTTTGCTCAAAGGGTTTATCCGCCTGAGTTTTTCCCTCAGGGCGGCTATCTGACGGCGCAGAATATCAGCCTGCTGCAGATATTCGGTTCCGAGTTCGTAAAGCGTTTTCGTGTTCATTTTTCTCCTTTGTATTCGTTTCGTTTTCCGCGGGCATAATCGCGAAAAAGGCGCAAAGCCTCGCTTTTTCCTCCGGCGACGGCTCAAAACCGTTTTCAATGGCTTTTATTCTGCCCTTTTTGATGCCCGCGTATTTTTCAACCTGATTTTCGTCATAGCCGCGCATCACACGCTCTTTTTTTATCTGCCGCGCGAAATTCTCCGCGTTCATAAGCCTTGCCGCGAGAACAGCCCTCGCCCTCTCAACGGCGGCGGGTACAACAGCCTCACGGTTTATGTTGTGCTGGTAATAAACGGCGTAGCGCAATGCCTTGTGCAGCTTTGCCTGCGCCCTGCGCAGAGTTTTTGACGCCACCGCCTCGCTCACACCGAGCGCCGAAGCGGTAAGACGGTTGCTGAGATTCTCGAACCAGCGCAGATAAACCGCCTTCTGCTCCGCCTGCGTAAGCTCGTTTTCTATTGCCATATCAAGCAGGGCGCTCATATCAACATCCCTTGCGCGCCACGCGTATTCCACCGGAGTTTCGCAGCTGCCGCAGAAACGCCCGCAGCAGATGTTCGTAGCCGCCTTTATTTCCTCCCTTGCGGGAAATGTAAAGTATTCTTTCATCTCATCCCCCTGTTCCGTTATGATTGCCGCACGGCCGGCCGTCTGTTTGCGTGTTAAGATTAACCCGGACCGTCTGCCGGTTACGCGGATTTACTCTTTGCCTGGTTGCCTTTTTCATCCGCCTTTCATTTTTCATTGCCTGTCTTTGCGCGCTGACATACAAATTGCAATAGCAACACTATTAACCATAGCACTCGAACAAATGTTTGTCAAGACTTATCCGAAAATTTTTCTTTCCGCCTTTCCGCTCGCGGCTGTTTATTGACTGAAAAGAAAAAAAGTGTTATAATACAGAAAATCACAATTTGTATGTTATTTTTTCAAGGTGGTGTTTTTTGTGAATTTTTATCCTCTTGTTTTTGTTCACGGTTTTAACGGCTGGGGCGGAGGCGAAGGCATAAACGGTGTTCTGCCCTACTGGGGAGCGACTACGGGGGATCTCATCAAATACCTTCAGAGAGAGGGGTTTGAATCCTACTCCGCTTCCGTCGGCCCTGTTTCAAGCGCGTGGGACAGAGCCTGCGAGCTTTATGCCGCTTTGCGCGGCACAACCGTGGATTACGGCGAGGCGCACAGCAGAAAATACGGGCACAGGCGTTACGGCAGAACATACGAAAAGCCGCTTTTTGAGGGCTGGGGCGATGAAGATGAAAACGGCAACATCAAAAAAATCCATTTAATCGGCCACTCCTTCGGCGGCAACACAATCCGCCTTTTTGTTCATCTTCTGGCTAACGGCTGCCCGCAGGAGATTGAGGCCGGCGGTGACAGCGTTTCTCCTCTTTTTACGGGCGGCAAGAGCGGCCTGGTCGCGAGCGTTACAACAATATGCTCGCCGCATAACAGCTCGTCAATTTACAAATTCGTTTTAAAAACTCACCTTTTCAACATTGTTCTTTATCTCACGGCTTTTTATACTGGCACGGCAGGCAGGTCGTTTCTTAACGGCAAAATGGTGGATTTTCACCTTGAACAATTCGGCCTTTCCGACACCCCCGGCAAAAAGGATGCCGACAAATACCTGAAATCCGTAAGAGGCTTTCTCAACAGCAGTGAGGATACCTGTGAAACAGACCTGCTGCCCGAGAGTATTCTGGAGTTCAACAAAACCGTAAAAGCCGTTGACGGTGTTTATTATTTTTCATATCCGTTCGATTCAACAAAGAAAAACAGCCTTACGGGTCTTATCCTGCCCATAGCGAAATCCAACCCCGTAATTTTGCCCCTCGGCCTGTGCATCTCGCTTCAGAAGCAGTTTACAAACGAAAAAACGGGGCAGGTCTATGATGACGAGTGGAGGCCGAACGATTTGCTGTGCAACACCGTTTCCGAAACATATCCTTTCGGCGAGGCGCACACCGATTTTGACGGGAAAGGAACGCCTGAAACGGGAGTATGGAATGTTATGCCCGTTCAGCAGGGCGACCACGGCACGGCGATAGGCCTTTTTGCCGACAAAGAGAAAACCCGAGCCTTCTACCTTGAAACGGCGCTTATGCTGCGAAGACTGTAGTCAGGATTTAGGATACCGGATGAGGTTAAAGATGAGTTGCATTTAAAAACAACCGATAAAGTAGGGGCGATTATCAATCGCCCGCCATTTACAGTTAGAAATTAGGAGTTAGGAATTAGGAGTTAGAAATTAGAAATTCGGAATTCGGAATTAGAAATTTGGAGTTTGGAATTATAACCGGTAGGGGCGATTATCAATCGCCCGCGAAAATACCGCAATTTTGCGACACCTCACCGTAGGGCGGCATTCCCAATGCCGCCGGTTGGATGCCGGATGTCGGATGATAGATAATGGGAATTCGGAATTAAAAGCGGTAGGGGCATATTACGAGCAAAGCGAGTAACAAGGTTCTGCCGAAGGCAGGTTCTTATTATCAATCGCCCGCGAAAACACCGCAATTTTGCGACACCTCACCGTAGGGCGGCATCCCCCGATGCCGCCGGTTGGATGCCGGATATTAGATATTTGAAATTGGAAATTTGGAATTAAATCGCCATGCGATTTGTAAAATACCGATAGTTTTTGAAACTGCAGATAAGATTGAGAAAAACGGCGTAGGGAACGCATATATGCGTTCCGTTGAATTACGGTTTGTTGTGTTTTCGCGGGCGACAGATTGCCGCCCCTACCGCAGAAAGTGTTAATTTTGCGTGATTTTTTCATTATTCCGGCGGAACTGCAGGTAGGGTGTAGGATATAGGAGTCAGGATGCCGGATGAGGTTGAATTATATTCAAAAGCAACAGATAATGTTAAACTAATTTCTAACTCCTACCTTCTACCTTCTAACTATAAAAAAGCGGGCGATTGATAATCGCCCCTACCGCGGAAAAGGTGGATTTTTCGGTGGTTTTGTCATTTTTCGGCGGGATTGGGGAATCCCGCCCTACGGAGTTCCGAATTTCTAATTTCAATTTCTAACTTCTACCTTCTAACTCCTAACCGCAAAAAAGCGGGCGATTGATAATCGCCCCTACAGGTTTTAATTCCAAATTTCAAATCTCTACTGTTTCGAATTTCTAACTCCTAACTTCTACCTTCTAACTCCTAACTGCTAAAGGCGAAAGGTTTTACGGTTGTTCACACCGTGAGCAACGAACAGTTCGTAAGAACTGTCTTTTATTGTTTAGTATTTATTTGTTTAGTTTTTATTTGAGGCTGATTTTCTGACATAAGGTTTTCCGGCATAAGGTTTTCTGACATCTGTTTTTCCGTTGTCGGATTTTCATTCAACGGTCACGGCGGCTATTCCTGCTGAGCGGATGTTTTTGTGCCGGCGTTGAGAAACAGATTTAAGGTTGATTGCGGAGCGCTGATATTGCGCTTTCTTTTCTTTTAATAATAATTGAATTTGCCCGCCGCCTGTGCTATAATTATTTTACATTCCGTTGCACAGGGGGCGTTTTATGGTTAAGGCTTCAAAAAAGCACACGGTTATATCGTGCGCGCTGTTTGCCGCGGTTTTCGCGGCCTTGCTCATTACGGCTACCTTTACCGACCTGCAGGTGTCGCAGATTCTTACAAAAGGCACTCTCGCGTCCGGCAAATTCCTTGCCGACGGCCTTTTCGGCGTGGTGTTTGAGTGCATAGGCACAACGGCTCCGTATGTTGTAGGTGTGTTCAGCCTTGAAATTATGTTTGTTTATGTTCTGCGTTTTATGAATAATCCCGCGGGCAAAACGGTGCTCTGCTGTTTGCTTGAGGCGGGGGCTTTCGCGGCGTATTATGTGCTGGCGCTCGACATTCTCAATTACAATTTTCGCCATTACGGGCTTGAAGGCACACCGAAGCCCGCTTTTGTGAGGGTTGAGCTCGCTTTTGTTGCCGCTTTTATTGTTCTTCTTGTAACATTCGCCGTCAACTCCCTTTCGGATGAGAGCATACGCCGCCTTATCCGCACGGCGTTCGCGGTTCTGGTTGCCATAGCGGTTTCATCCCTGACGGTTGAATATCTCAAACATCCTTTCGGCAGACCGCGCTTCAGGGCAATGAACTACGCGAATGATTTCAGCTACTATACGCGCTGGTATGTTCTCAACGGCCAACCCGACAAAGAGTGGATGAAAGAAACCTTCAGCAGTACAGACGCCTGCAAATCCTTCCCGAGCGGCCACACGCAGAGCGCGGCAATGGCGTTTTGCATTGTTATGCTTAAAGACGCTTTCGGCATCACCTCAAAAAAGAAAGCGGCTCTGCTCTGGTGTTCGGCGACCCTCTGGACGGGGCTTGTGGCTTTAAGCCGCATTATGGTGGGCGCGCATTTCTTCAGCGATGTGCTCGTCGGCGGCACAATAGGCTTTATATCGGTTATGCTCGCAAGAGAAATTTTCGTTTGCAGGGGCTCGCATTTCAAAGCCCTTGCGGGCAAAGAATAAACGGAGGTCAGTTATGAAAAAGAATTTGAGGAGGGCGCTCGCCCTCGCCCTTGCCGTTGTTACGGCGTTCACGCTTTTTGTTCCCGCGTTCGCAACGGAATACAAAATGACTTATGACAAAATATCACCGTGCGGTGAGGATTGCGAATATTACCCGACAATCATAGTTCCGGGTCTGGGTCAGTCCAGCGTTTGCGTAACGGATGACAACGGCGATTTTCTGCTTGACAAAGACGGCAAAAAGATTTCCGCCTTCCCCGCTTATATTCAGTTGGGCAAAATCATAGGCAAGGTGCTTTTTCCTGCGCTTGCCACGCTGATTACCCAGCATGATATCGGTTTTTCAGACGCCTTTGCCGACGCCATTTATTCGGCTTTCGGAATTAACACAAGCGACCTGAAGGCGCAGAACACCGGCAATGTCGTTACCGAAAAATATATGTACCCCTACTCGCAGTTCAGCGATTATGAGGTTGAAACGGTAAACCACCATGTTCCATTTGAGCGTTACTCTACCGAGCTGCCCAAAGACCACCTCTATTATTTTGCCTACAACTCCTTCGGCAATCATATTGACCTCGCGACCGAGCTTTATGATTTTATTCAGATGGTAAAAGCCCAGACGGGGCACAGCAAGGTAAACCTTGTTCCTCTCAGCCAGGGCGCTTCTGTTGTGAGCGCAATGCTTGAGTATTTTCCGCAGGTGGGCGACGAGCTTCACAAGGTGATTTTTGTTGTTCCCGCCATAGGCGGCTCAATGATTATAGGCGATGTTTTCAACGGCAGAATAAACTTCCTCAAAAAAGATTACCTTTACAACGGCTTCCTTGAGGAGCTCGGCTTGCTTGACGAATACACGGCAAGGCTGATTGAGGTTGCAGTCAGAATTCTGCCCGATGAGATTATTATGGAAGCTCTCAACAAAGGCGTAAAAACCCTTATTGAGGATATTATGATAAGAAGCACCGGTATGTGGGCGCTCTGCCCGCCGGAGGATTACCCGACAGCCGCCGAAAAATACCTTTCCTCACCCGAAATGGCGGATATTAAAGCGCAGACCGACCGCTACTATCAGGCTCAGCTTCACGCGCACGCCAACATTCAGGCTCTTGTTGACAGGGGCGTTATGGTTTTTGACCTTGTTGAATACAATGTTCCCGTAATAAATGTAGCGGAGAGATGGAACACCATGAACGGCGATTTCATCATTCACCTGTCATCAACATCTCTGGGGGCGTACTCAGCCAATGTGGGCGAAACCCTGCCCGAAGGCTACACGCAGAAAAACACGCACTGCTCCGACCCCTCTCACAACCACATTTCGCCCGAAAGGGTTGTTGACGCCTCCGCGGGCCTTCTGCCCGACACCACCTTCTATTTCAACGGCAACCGCCACGACCTTACCCAGTATAACGATGTTATTCTGAAAATCGCCATGAAGATGATTGCCGATGACGAGATAACGGATGTTTACTCATCACCCGATTTTCCGCAGTTCCTCTGGGGCAGAAATGTCAGCGGAATTATTGAACTCACCGACGCCGCAAAGGGCATTGACAAATCAAAACTCAGCGACAGCGACAGGCAGGCGCTCGAAAACGCGCTTGCAAACACACAGCGCACGCTTGACAACAACCTTGCGTCAAATGACGACCTTCAGAAGAGCGAGGAAGAACTGCGCGCCGTTCTTGTAAAACTCGGCGCCGCTCAGGAAAAAGAAAAGGAGAAAGACCCTTCGTTCCTGCGCAGAATAAGCCTTTATCTTTATGAAAACTACGGCACAAACGGTTACTCCGAAATGCCGCTTCTCGCGATTAAAAACCTTTTCGGCAAAATAAAAAGCCTCTTCGCTTAAAGGCGAAGGGCGTTAAAAAAGGGGCTGCCGTTGGGCAGTAACTCATAAACCAGTATTGGTTTTCGCATCAAACTAAAAGCCGCATAACATCGTCAGATTTGCTTACCATACAT
>ONON01000215.1 GCA_900319455.1 uncultured Eubacteriales bacterium | reverse complement strand
GTGTGATATAATTTTGTTTCAAACTGATAAAATGGGAGAGTTCCGCTATGGATGTTCGCACAGGCGACAGACTTGTTATGAAAAAGAAACACCCCTGCGGCGCAGACACATTTCTTGTGCTGCGTATCGGGGCGGATTTCAAAATTCGCTGTGAAGGCTGCGGTCATGAGATTATGAACACCCGTGTGAAAGTTGAAAAAAACATCAAAAAAATTCTGCGTGAGGAAAGCGAAAACTGATTATGCTCGACAAGCTGAAAAACATAGAAGAAAAATATGAGGATATAGAAAAAAAGCTCTTTGACCCCGATGTGGTCTCCGATATTGAGCAGTACAGAAAGCTCCTTAAAGAGCAGAAAAGAATAACGCCTGTTGTTGAAAAATTCCGTGAGTACAAAAAAGCGAAAAAGGTTTTTGACGAAAGCAGGGCTCTGCTTGACGCCGGCGGACTTGACAAAGACTTTCGCGACCTTGTTGAGGAAGAATTCGCATCGGCGGGCGAGAATATAAAAAAAATCAATGAAGAACTCAAACTTCTGCTTTTGCCGAAAGACCCAAACGATGAAAAAAGCGTTATTGTCGAAATACGCGCGGGTACCGGCGGAGAGGAGGCCGCTCTTTTTGCCGGCGACCTGTTCCGTATGTATTCAATGTATGCCGAGGCAAAGGGCTGGCGTGCGGAGATAATAAACTCCAACGACACTGAGCTGGGCGGATTTAAAGAAATCACATTCACAATAGAGGGTGTCGGCGCTTATTCAAGGTTTAAGTTTGAGGCGGGCGTTCACCGTGTGCAGAGGGTTCCCGAAACCGAGAGTCAGGGCAGAATTCAAACCTCCGCCGTAACCGTCGCCGTGCTCCCCGAAGCGGAGGAGGTAGATGTTGAAATCAACCCCGCCGATTTGCATATAGATTATTTTCGCGCAAGCGGCGCAGGCGGGCAAAAGGTCAACAAAACTTCATCCGCGGTAAGGCTCATACATATCCCTACCGGAACGGTGGTTGAATGCCAGGATGAAAGAAGCCAATATAAAAACAAAGACAGGGCTATGAGTATTCTGCGTTCGCGCATTCTTGAAGAGGAGCGCAAAAAGAACAGCGACGCCATAGCGGGCGAGCGGGCAAGGCAAGTGGGCTCCGGTGACAGAAGCGAGAGAATACGCACCTACAACTTTCACGAAGGAAGAGTTACGGATCACCGCATAGGGCTGACGCTTTATAAGATTGAATCAATACTCAACGGCGACCTTGATGAGATTGTTGACGCGCTCATAACCGCCGACACGGCGGAAAAACTGAAAGCCGAAGAAGAATAATATGAAAACGGAAATTCTGAAAATCGAAAACATAACCGAAGACCTGCCTCTTATTGAAAAAGCGGGCAGAGTTCTGCGCGAAGGAGGGCTTGCCGCCATACCTACCGAAACGGTTTACGGGCTTGCGGCAAACGCCCTTGACCCTGCAGCGGTTAAAAAAATATTTGAAGCGAAAGGCAGACCGTCCGACAATCCCCTCATTGTTCATGTAGCTGACAAAGACGGCGCGGCGCGCCTTTTCGCCGGCACGGATGAAAGGTTTGAAGCTCTTGCGCAAAAATTCTGGCCCGGTCCGCTTACCGTTGTTATGAAAAAATCGGAGCTTGTTCCGGACATAACAAGCGGGGGGCTTGACACGGTAGCCGTGCGCTGCCCGTCACACCCGGTTGCGAACGCGATAATAAAGGCGGCAGGCGTTCCCATAGCCGCCCCGAGCGCAAACACATCAGGCAAACCGAGCCCTACCACGGCTCAGCATGTTGCAGACGATATGTCAGGTAAAATCGACCTTATTGTTGACGGCGGAAAATGCGAAATAGGCGTTGAGTCAACGGTAATAACTCTTGCGACCGAGCCGCCGAGACTGCTCCGCCCCGGCAAGGTTACACCCGAGGAACTGAAGGAATTTCTTCCGGATCTTGTTGTTGACAGCGCCGTTTTTTCGGAATTGAAAAGCGGCGAAACAGCGCATTCGCCCGGTATGAAATACAAGCACTACTCACCGGAGGCGGAGGTTGTTCTGCTTCGCGGAAGCCTTGAAAACGCGGTGAATTACACAAACAAATACGGCAATGCCGAAAGTGTTGCCGTATGCTTCAACGGCGAAAAAGAAAAATTCGCCGTGCCCGCCGTGGAATACGGCGTTGAAAACGACGGCTTAAGCCTTGCGTCAAACCTCTTTTATGTGCTTCGCAAGGTTGACGATTTGGGCTTTTCCCGCGCGTTTGTGCGCTGTCCCGCTCCCGTGGGGCTGGGCCTTGCTGTTTATAACCGCCTTCTGAGGTCGGCGGCGTTTCATGTTGTTGATGTTGACAAACGCCTGCCCGTCATAGGCCTTACCGGGCCTACGGGAGCGGGCAAATCAACGGTTGCGAAATATTTTGCAGAAAAGGGGTTTTACCTTATTGACGGCGACATTCTGGCAAGGGAGGCTGTCAAAAACAGGGAGGTTCTCGCTAATCTTGCAAAAGAATTCGGCGCGGATATAATAAACGAAGACGGAAGCTTAAACCGCAGGCTTACCGCCGACAGAGCCTTCTCCACTCCCGAAAAAACAAAGGCTCTCAACGCGATTACCCACCCCGCAATAACCGCTTTGACATATATCGAAATAACTCACGCGGACCGAAGCGACTCAAAAGGTGTTGTTATTGACGCCGCCGCTTTGCTGCAAAGCCCGATTGTAAATATGTGCGATATGCTTGTGTGTGTGATTGCGCCGAAAGAGGAGAGAGTGCGCAGGATAGTTGAGCGGGACGGAATAACGGTTGACCAGGCTCTTACAAGAATAAACGCCCAAAAATCCGAGGAATACTATATTGAGAACACCGATTACGCAATAAGCAACGCAAAAGGTGAGGATTTTCACCCGATGGCGGATGAGATTATTGCGCAGGCGCTAAAATAACGGGAGATGACGATGAAAAAAGCCGGCGGAATAACCCTCGTTTTTGTCATATTGTTCAGCATAGCCGTTCTGTGCGTAAAGCCTTATGAGAGAGCGGTGATATATCCGAAAAAATACGCCGAGATAATTGAAAAATACAGCCTTGAATACGGGGTTGACAAAAATCTTATGTTCGCCGTTGTGAAAACCGAAAGTGGCTTTGACCCCGATGCCGTTTCACACGCCGGAGCGATAGGGCTCACTCAGATAACGGAGGAAACCTATGACTGGATAAAGTGGAAGCTCAATGATGAAGGGCGTTTCAGTGACCTGTTTGACCCCGAAACCTCCGTTGAATACGGCGCTTACTTTCTGGGATTTCTGCTTGACGATTTCGGCGACTTCCGCACGGCCGCAGCGGCATACCACGCCGGCAGGGCAAAAGTGCACTCCTGGCTTGAAAACGGCGATTATTCCGCCGACGGCAAAACTCTCGATGTAATTCCCTCAAAAGATACGGCTCACTATGTCGCCAAAATAACAAAGGCTTATGAAAAATACAATTCACTATACAGATAAAGGAGATGCTTAAGCGATGAGCAAAGAAAAGAACGCAACCGAAATTCTCAAAGATGAGCTTTTCGCCGACCGCGGAAACGGTGCGGTAAAAATGGGCAATGAAGTTGAAAAGGCGTTTGACTACTGCGGCGGATATATTGATTTTATGAACGCCTGCCGCACAGAAAGAGAATGCGCCGCCTTTATTGAGGAGGAAGCCGTAAAAAGAGGCTTTGCCCCGTTCGACAAAAGCAAAGAATACAAAGCGGGCGAAACAATTTATTTCAACAACAGAGGCAAGAGCGTTGTTCTCTGCGTTTTGGGAAAGAAACCTTTAAGCGAGGGCGCGAAAATCGTCGCCTCCCACATTGATTCCCCCCGTCTTGACTTAAAGCCGAATCCGTTATATGAAGACACGGAGCTTGCTTATTTTAAAACTCATTACTACGGCGGAATAAAGAAATATCAGTGGACGGTTATGCCGCTCGCCCTGCACGGCGTTGTAATGAAGAAAAACGGAGAAAAGGTTACGGTGCGCATAGGCGACGGCGAAGGTGAGCCGAGGTTTATTATCACCGACCTTCTGCCGCATCTTGCCGACGAGCAGGAAAAGAGAACTCTCGCAGACGGAATAAAGGGCGAGGAACTCAATATTCTCATAGGCTCTCTGCCTCTGAAAAACGGCGAGGGCGGAGACCTTGTAAAGCTCGCGATTATGAAAATTCTCAATGAGAAATACGGAATTGTCGAGGACGATTTTATGACGGCAGAACTTGAGGCGGTGCCCGCTTACCCCGCCTGCGACCTCGGCTTTGACCGCAGCCTTATAGGCGCGTACGGCCACGATGACAGAGTGTGCGCATATCCCGCTTTTACCTCCCTTTTTGACGCTGACGCGCCCGAATACACGGGAATAGCCGTTCTTACCGACAAAGAGGAAACGGGCAGTGACGGCGTTACCGGGCTTAATTCCGCTTATCTTAAACATTTTATATATGATATTGCCGAAAATCAGGGCTTTAACGGCAGGGATGTCATCCGCAAGTGCGAGTGCCTTTCCGCCGATGTAAACGCGGGCTTTGACCCCGTATTTCCCTCGGTTCACGACAAACTCAACGCCGCTTACCTTAACAAAGGCATTGTTCTCACAAAATACACCGGGGCTCGCGGCAAAGGCGGCACTTCCGACGCCAACGCGGAGTTTCTCGGCAAGGTTACGAAAATATTCAATGACGCCTGTGTTCTCTGGCAAACAGGCGAGCTCGGCAAGGTTGACGAGGGCGGAGGAGGAACCGTCGCGAAATATCTCGCGAATAACGGCATTGAGGTTGTTGATGTGGGCGTTCCCATGCTTTGTATGCACGCGCCTTTTGAAGTTGCCGCAAAAATCGACATTTACAGCGCTTATAAAGGGTTCAAAGCCTTTTTTGAACAGAAATAATGGATGAAATGTACACGCTCGCCTTTGAGCTTTTAGGCACTGCCGCTTTCGCCGTTTCCGGCGCGCTGACGGCGGTCAACAAAAAGATGGATGTTCTGGGCGTAATGATTTTGGGGCTCACGACCGCGACAGGCGGCGGAATAATACGCGACATTGTTCTGGGCTATACTCCGCCGGCGGCTTTTCGCAATCCCATATATTCGCTTGTGGCTCTGCTGACCTCGCTCATTAT
>ONON01000257.1 GCA_900319455.1 uncultured Eubacteriales bacterium | reverse complement strand
GCAGACTGTGTTGACTATGAGGAATACTACACCGGTGTTCGCCCCGACGGTGTCTTCTTCTCCGGCCAGTCGTTCATCACAAAGCTTTCAGCGGGCATCGCCTCGCTTATCTCCGGCGCGGTTTACGCCATTGTCGGTTTCTCCGACAAGAATGTCGCTCTTCTTAACAACGCCCTTGTAAACGGCGCGGATTTCAAAACATACAACGGCGGAAAATATGCGGCGGCAATGTTCTTCCTTATTTCAATACCGCCCGCGGTCGGTATGGTTCTCGCCGCGATTCCCACGCTCAAATATGCTCTTCCCGACAAAAAGCATAAGGAAATTCTTGCCGAACTCATCAGCAAACGCCACGGCGGTGAAGCTGAAGAATCTTCCGCAGATGAAACAGCTCCGGTCGAAGGCTGATTATACTGATTTTTCTGTGCCCGGCACTTAGGAGTCGGGCACATATTCATAAATTAATTATATCCGGAAGGTTTTATTATGAACAAACACTTTACCGCCCTTGAATTTGATAAAGTGCTTCAGATGCTGGCTGAATTTACCGCCTGCCCCGATGCAAGGGAGGCGGCACTCTCACTTACGCCGGAAACCAACCTGAACCTGGCGCAGGCGCTTATGAATCAGACAAAAGACGCGCATATGCTGCTTGCCCGTTTCGGAGGTCCCGCGTTCGGAGGGCTCAAAAACATTAATAATATACTCAGCCGTGCAAACGCGGGCAGCGTTCTCAATCCGAGAGAACTGCTTGATGTAGGCTCAACCCTTCGCGCTGTAAGGTCGCTTGCGCAGTGGAGAGAATCAAATTCCGGTGTTGAAAGCTCACTGGATTCTCTTTTTAACGCTCTTACGCCCAACAAATTTCTTGAAAGTGCGATATTTGAGGCAATTGTTTCCGAAGAGGAAATATCCGACTCCGCCTCGCCCACTCTGTATGATATACGCCGTAAAATCAGAGTGCAGGAGAGCAAGGTACGCGAACAGCTTGACAAACTTATCCGCTCCTCAAAATTTTCAAAAATTTTGCAGGATTCCATTGTGACACAGCGCAACGGCAGATATGTTGTGCCCGTAAAATCGGAGCACAGAAGCGAAGTTCCCGGCATGGTTCATGACACATCGTCGAGCGGAGCGACTGTTTTTATTGAGCCTATGGCTGTTGTTGAGGCTAACAATGAGATAAGGGTGCTTCAGACCAAAGAGCGTGAGGAAATAGACCGAATACTGGCGGAGCTTTCCGCTCAGGCGGGCGATTTTGAGCAAAGCATAAAGAGCAGTTACGAATGCGCCGTTGAGATTAATCTGATTTTTGCGAAAGCGCAGTTTGCGTATTCAATAAAAGCCTGCCCTCCACTGCTCAATGACAAAGGTATAATCAACCTGCGTCAGGCAAGGCATCCGCTTATTGACCCTAAAAAAGTTGTTGCTGTTGATATAAGGCTCGGCGGTGACTTTGACACGCTTGTTATAACCGGGCCCAACACAGGGGGTAAAACCGTTTCAATCAAAACAATAGGTCTGCTTACTCTTATGGCTATGTGCGGGCTTATGATTCCCGCGGCGGACAGAAGTGAGATTTCCGTTTTTGACAATATTTTCGCGGATATAGGCGATGAGCAATCCATTGAGCAGTCGCTGTCAACATTTTCGTCACACATGGTGAACATTATCAATATTCTTGATGAGGTAACCGACTCAAGCCTCGTTCTTATTGATGAACTCGGCGCCGGTACCGACCCGGTGGAAGGCGCGGCTCTGGCTATGGCAATACTTGAAACCCTGCATTTCAGGGGCGCCGTTATTGCCGCCACCACACATTACGCCGAGCTGAAAGCCTATGCTCTTGAAACACCGAGGGTTGAAAACGCGAGCTGTGAATTTGATATTGCTTCTCTGAGGCCTACATACCGCTTGATTATCGGCGCGCCGGGCAAATCGAACGCGCTTGCAATCTGCGAGCGTCTCGGGCTGGATAAAGAGGTTGTCGCACGCGCAAATGACCTTGTTTCATCCGAAAACAAAGAGTTTGAAAATGTGGTTGACAAGCTTGAGGAAACCCGCCTGCGTATGGAGCGCGAATTTGACCGTGCCAACAAACTCGCTTTAAAAGCTGAAGAGGATAAACGCGAAATTGAGCGTCTCAAGGCTGAAACGGCGAAAATCCGTGAAAATGAGGCCGAAAAAGCGAAGGCTCAGGCGGAAAAACTGGTGGAACAGGCAAAGCGTGAGGCTTACGCTCTTTTGCAGGAGATTGAAAAAATCAAAAAAGAAAAAGACAAAACCAACGATAAAGCCGAACTTGCCCGTCGCGCGAGGTCAATGGTCAAAAAGGGCATTGAGGCAATAGACTCCGCAACCGACCCTGTAGCAGAAGCCGATGATGAGGATTATGTTCTGCCGCGCGAACTTGTAAAAGGAGATTCGGTTCTTATACGCGACCTCGGCAAAACGGCAACCGTGCTTTCGCCGGCTGATAAAAACGGCAATGTGGAGGTTCAGACAGGTTCAATAAAAACCAGAGTCAAAACCGACAACCTGAAACTTATTGAGAATGAAAAGAAAAAAGAAAACAAGAACACTGTCAGCACAAAAGGCGTAACCGGCAAACTTAACACAGAGGCAAAAACAAGGCTCGACCTGAGAGGCATGACAGTTGAGGAGTGCATTATGGAGCTTGAAATGTTCCTTGACAGCGCGATGCGCTCCGGTCTTCACGAGTTCACGGTTGTTCACGGCAAGGGTACCGGCGCGTTGAGAAGCGCTGTTTCACGCTACCTCAAAACATCGCCTTATGTTAAAACATCGCGTCTCGGCGTTTACGGCGAGGGCGAGGACGGTGTAACAATTGTAACTCTTAAATAAACAGTGTGTTCGGCATCGGGCAACGGTTTTGTAACCGTTTTGAAAATTGACTTTTTATGGTTGAGTGATAATATATATATGGTTATTAAATATATATATAATATGCTCGGAGGCAAAATGAAAAAATTTATTTCCTTAACAGCGTTTTTATTGTCATTCCTGCTTGTTTTTGCAGGGTGTTCCGTAAATAAAGGCAGTGATAATTTAACATCCGGTAATAAGACCGTTACTGAGACGGAAACCGGTTCCGAAACAGTTGCGAACACAACGCCGAAATATACTCAGAATCAGCTTAACAAAATGGTGGCTTTCACCTTTGATGATGGTCCCGGTACGGATACAACAAACAGAATACTCGACGCACTCGAAAAATACGGGTTTACCGCAACATTTTTTGTAATCGGGCGAAATATAAATGATGAAACCTCAGCATCAATGCGCAGGGCGGTTTCTCTGGGCTGTGAAATAGGCAACCATACGCAAAACCATAACACAAGCCTCAACAAGCTTCCCATTGACAGAGTAAATGAAGAGATTGAGGCTACAAGCGACGCTATCGAAAAAGCAACCGGAATAAGACCTACTCTTATGCGACCGCCGGGAGGCAGTTTTTCAAACCTCAAAGGCAAAATTGATTACTCTATTATTCACTGGTGCGTCGATACAAACGACTGGCGCAAGAAAGGCAACGCCGGGAACGCTCAGGCGGCGGAAAATCTTGCCGATTACATAATCGACCAGGTTGAAGGTAACCCCGGCGCAATTGTTCTTATGCATGACATATATCAGTTTTCCGCCGAAACAGTTGAAATTGTTATTCCGAAGCTTGCTGAAATGGGATATACAGTCTGCTCGGTTTCCGATCTTGCGGAAGCATACGGCGAAGAATTGAAACCCGGTAAGGTTTATTTCAGAATAAACCGTGTTACAAAGCTTGACCCGGGCAGATATATTGTAAACACAAGAGAAAGTCCCCTTACCCTTCGTGAAAAGCCGGAACCCGACGCGGAAGTTCTTTTAAGGCTTGCCAAAGGCACCGAAATTACAGTGGAAGCCTGCGAAAACGGCTGGGCAAAAACAACTTACAACGGCACAACGGGCTGGGTCAACACCGACTATCTGAAAAAAGCGGAATAACAGATTATCCCTGCGGAAAACCGCGGGGATATTTATATGTAATTTTTCACACTTGCCTGCATAAAATATATCTGTTTTTGCATAAAATGCCGAAATTAATGAATATTAGTTGTATATATATTGACTTTTATGCTCCGAGGTTGTATTATTATGCACAGTTTTTATTAATGTATAATGGAGTGAAATTTTTTGGCAAAGGTTTTTATAGACGGTTCCGCCGGAACAACGGGACTGCGCATTTTCGAAAGGCTCTCGAACCGAAGCGATATTGAACTTTTAACCCTGAGCGAAGAAACGCGAAAAGACATTTCCGCCAGAAAACGCGCGCTCAACAGTTGTGACGCGGCGTTTCTATGCCTGCCCGACGCGGCGGCGGTCGAAGCTGTTTCTCTGGTTGAAAATCCGAATGTAAAACTGCTTGACACATCAACGGCGCACAGAACAGCCCCGGGATGGGCTTACGGCTTTCCGGAACTCGGTGAAAAATTTCTTGACAAAATCAAAAACGGTAACAGAATTGCGGTGCCCGGCTGCCACGCGAGCGGATTTATCGCCCTTGTTTATCCCCTCATTGAGGCGGGAATAATCCCGAAAAACGCCATGCTCACTTGCCATTCAATTACGGGTTACAGCGGCGGCGGCAAAAAAATGATAGCTCAGTATGAGGATAAAAACCGCGATGAGGCTCTTTCGTCGCCGAGGCAGTACGGTCTTACGCAGCAGCACAAACATCTCAAAGAGATGGTCGCTGTCACCGGAATTGAAAACGCTCCCGTTTTTTGCCCGATAGTTTCCGACTTTTACAGCGGAATGTGCGTTACTGTTCCCGTTTTTGCAAAAGAACTGTGTGACGGCAAAACGGTTAATGATATTAAAGAGGTATATAAAAGCAAATACAGTGACGGTTTGGTCAGCTATAAAGAAGAAATCGGTGAAGACGGGTTTATCTGCTCAAACGCACTGTCGTTTAAAGATAATATGGAGATTTTCGTGCAGGGCAATGAAGAGAGGATTCTTCTCATAGCAAGATATGACAATCTCGGCAAAGGCGCTTCCGGCGCGGCGGTTGAGTGCCTTAACATTCTTCTCGGCCGTGACCGCACAACAGGGCTTGACCTTTAAGTAACAATCCGAAAGGAATAATGATATGAAACAGATTGAAGGCGGCATCTGCGCCGCAAAAGGCTTTACCGCAAACGGAATACACTGCGGAATAAGGAAAAACAAAGACAAAAGGGATTTATCACTTATATTCAGTGAGAAACGCGCGGCGACTGCCTGTGTTTACACAAAAAACCTTGTAAAAGGCGCTCCGCTTGAAGTTACAAAACAGAATATTTCAGACGGATACGCTCAGGCGGTTATATGCAACAGCGGCAACGCGAACACCTGCAACGCGAACGGCAGAGATATAGCTTTGCAGATGTGCGCGCTTTGCTCAAAAGAACTTTCAATAAGCGAAAATGATATTGTTGTGGCGTCAACGGGTGTTATAGGCCAGCCGCTTGACATCACCCCTATCGCCTCCGGCATACCGGAGCTTGTCAAAGGTCTCGGCTCAAACGGAAGCGCGGCGGCCGAGGGTATAATGACAACCGACACGGTTGAAAAACAGATTTCATTCAGCTTTGAGATTAACGGCACAGAGTGCAGAATAGGCGGCATAGCAAAAGGCTCCGGTATGATTCACCCGAATATGGCGACCATGCTTGTTTTTGTCACAACGGATTGCGCGATCTCTCCCGCTATGCTTCAAAAAGCTTTGAGCGCCGATGTTGAAACATCTTTCAACATGGTCAGCGTTGACGGCGACACCTCCACAAACGATATGGTCTGCGTTATGGCAAACGGGATGGCGGGCAACACCGAAATCACAGCCGAAGGCGCTGATTATGACGCTTTCTGTCACGCTCTCAACGCGGTAACCGTTCACCTGTGCAGGCTTATCGCCGGCGACGGCGAAGGCGCCACAAAGCTGCTTGAGTGCAATGTTGCCGGCGCGAAAGATGATGAAACGGCGAAAACCGTAGCGAAATCGGTTATATGTTCATCGCTTCTTAAAGCGGCTATGTTCGGCGCCGACGCCAACTGGGGGAGAGTGCTGTGCGCCATAGGCTACAGCGGAGCCTGTGTTGATGTCAATAAAATAGATGTGGCTTTTCAGTCACGCGCCGGTTCAATAACCGTGTGCGTAAACGGCTCCGGCATAGATTTCAGCGAAGAAAAGGCAAAAGAGATTCTTGTTGAAAAAGAGATAAAAATCAATGTTGATCTCAAATCCGGCGAAAGCAAAGCCACAGCCTGGGGCTGTGACCTGACTTACGATTATGTTCGCATAAACGGCGACTACCGCACTTGATTTAACGCATAAAGATATATTTTGAGGAAATAACGCTATGGAAAAAATACCAAACGAACTGAGGGCTGAGATACTCGTTCACGCCCTGCCCTATATCAAAAGCTACTCAAACAAAACCGTGGTAATAAAATACGGCGGCAACGCCATGATAAACGATGAGTTGCGCGACGCGGTTATGAGTGACATTATACTGCTCTCTCTTGTAGGAGTAAAGGTTGTTCTTGTGCACGGCGGAGGCCCCGAGATAACTGAGCTTTTGAATAAGGTAGGCAAAAAAACGGAGTTTGTTGACGGCCTGCGTGTAACCGACGCCGAAACCGCCGAAATCGCTCAGATGGTTCTTGCCGGCAAAATAAACAAAAACCTTGTGAACCTGCTTCAGATTAAGGGCGGCAAAGCTATAGGTATATGCGGGCTCGACGGCCACCTGATTGAGGCGAAAAAGCTTGATGAGCGCCTTGGCTATGTGGGCGAGATAACAAACATAAACCCCGAAATTATTGAGGGCATTCTCAAAAACGGTTATATTCCGGTTATTTCAACCGTCGGCTGTGACAATGAAGGCAATGTTTACAACATCAACGCCGACACGGCGGCCGCGGGTATTGCGGGCGCGCTGGGTGCGGAATGCTTTATTTCACTTACCGACATCGCGGGCATTCTTCGCGACAAAAACGATGAAAACACGCTTATTACCGAAATATGCGTCAGCGACACACCCCGCCTTATGGAAGAGGGCATTATTGCCGGCGGTATGATTCCGAAGGTTGAGTGCTGCACACAGGCAATCCGCCGCGGTGTCAAAAAAGTGTTTATTATTGACGGCAGAATACCGCACTCTATTCTTATTGAGATGTTCACAAGCGCCGGCATAGGCACAATGTTTACGGGGGCAGTATAATGAATCTTAAAGAAAACGATAAAAAATACATAGCGGGCACATACGGGCGTTTCAACCTCGCTCTTGTCAGGGGCAAAGGCTCGCTCGCCTATGATGAAAACGGCAAAGAATACATTGACCTCGGCACGGGCATAGCTGTCAACTCGTTCGGTATAGGCGATGAGGAATGGAAAAAGGCTGTTGAGTCACAGCTTGACTCGATAGCTCACGCCTCAAACCTCTATTACACCGAACCCTGTGTAAATCTCGCTGAGATGATATGCGAAAAAACGGGTATGTCAAAGGTCTTTTTCGGCAATTCCGGCGCCGAGGCAAACGAATGCGCGATTAAAGCCGCCCGCAAATGGGGGCTTGTGAACAAGGGCGAAGGTTATTCAACAATAATCACGCTTAAAAACAGCTTTCACGGCAGAACGGTGACCACTCTCGCGGCTACCGGTCAGGACGGTTTTCACACCGATTTCGGTCCGTTTACCGAGGGCTTTGTATATGCCGGCGCGGATAATATTCCGGAGGTTGAAAAGCTCGCGAAAGAGAATAAATGCTGCGCCGTTATGATGGAGCTTATTCAGGGCGAGGGCGGCATTTATGTGCTGTCAAAAGAGTTTGTAAACGGAGTGCTTGAAATCGCGAAAAAAGAAAACCTGCTTGTTATTATTGACGAGGTTCAAACAGGCAACGGCAGAACGGGTGAACTTTACGCCTATATGAATTACGGCTTCAAGCCCGATATTTTCACAACAGCCAAGGGGCTCGGCGGCGGTCTGCCCATAGGCGCCTGTGTTTTCGGTGAAAAAACGGCGGATGTTCTCACTCCCGGCTCTCACGGTTCAACCTTCGGCGGCAACCCCGCGGTGTGCGCCGGCGCCTGCAGTATTTTAAGCCGTATTGACGCTCAGCTTCTTGACGGAGTCAGAAAAAAATCGGAATACATTGTTTCACAGCTCCAAAACGCCAAGGGCGTTGAGAGCATAAGCGGTATGGGGCTTATGCTCGGCATTAAACCGGTTCGCCCGAAAGCGGAGATTATTGAGGAATGTATGCGAAACGGCGTTCTGGTGCTGAGCGCAAAAGATAAAATCCGCCTTCTTCCCGCGCTCAACATTCCCGACAGCCTGCTTGAAAAAGGCATTGAAATTCTTAAAAAAGCACTTGCTGATTATTAAACGGTGATTGAAAATGAAGCTTTATATGAAACAAAAGGTCTTTTCGTGGAAAGACAAATCAACAATAAAAGATGAAAACGGAAATGACAGATATTTTGTTGAGGGTGAGATTTTCACACTCGGCAAAAAACTGCACATAACCGACGCAAATGGCAACGAGGTTGCTTTTGTAAGGCAGAAGGTTCTGAGTTTTATGCCTAAATTCTTTGTTGATGTAGGCGGCGAAGAGGTTGCCGAAATTGTCAAAAAATTCACCTTTCTCAAGCCGAAATATCTGGTCAACGGTCTCGGCTGGGAGGTCAAAGGTGAGTTCATGGCGCACGATTACGCGGTTGAAAAAGACGGCACGCCCGTTGTGATCATACACAAAAAGTGGATGACCTGGGGCGACACATTTGAGATTGATGTTGCCGACGGCACAAATGAGGTTTGCGCCCTTGCCGTGGTGCTTGCCATAGACGCGGTTATGGACGCTCAGGCGGCGTCATCGGCGTCATTTTCCGGCGGCTCCGCCGGTGATTGAAACACGGTAAAGCAACAAAAATATAATTAAATCCGGATAACCGATAAAAAGGTTGTCCGGATTTTGTTTTTTAGATTGGGTGGGCTTAAATTGTTTTTTCATACCTGCGTTAATAGTTTCGCGGGCATTTTGCCCTTGAATTGCCGCTGTTTATATTATATAATTTAATATAACTTTGGGTATAAACCGCCGTTTTAAGGCGGATTAATATAACTGCGGGCGGAGAGAAATTATGGAGAAAATCAGATTCGGCATAGTAGGCACGGGCACAATAGCGCACCGTTTCGCGAACGCGATAAAAAACACCGGCGGCGCTTATCTTGCCGCGGTGGCTTCCAGAACGAAAGAGGGCGCTCAGGTGTTCGCCAAAGAGTTTGACATTCCGATGAGCTTCACGGGTTATGAGGCCATGGCTCAATCGGATTGTATTGACGCCGCGTATATTGCCGTTCCGCATTCCGGGCACATTCACTGCTCAATGCTTATGATGAACGGCGGCAAACATGTGCTTTGTGAAAAGCCTATGGCCATAAACGCGCGCGAGGCTAAAATGATGTTTGAGTGCGCAAAAAAAAACAATGTGCTTTTGACGGAGGCAATGTGGGCAAGGCTTGTGCCCGGCACGCTGAAAATGCTGCAGCTTGTTTCAAGCGGCGTTCTCGGTGATATTCTCGGCGTTGAGGGCAAGTTCTGCTACACTATGGATGAGGATGAAATGGATCACCATGTTTTCAAGCGTGAAAACGGGGGCGGCTCTTTGCTTGATGTGGGCTGTTACGGGCTGAATTTCGCAAGCTGGTATCTCGGCGACGAAATTGAACATATAAGCGCTGAGGCGAATTTTTATAACGGCACCGACTGCCACACCTGCGTGCTTTTAAAATACAAAAGCGGGGCTATCGCCGACCTTTCAAGCGCCACCCTGCTCAAAAAGCCCAATGAGGGCTATATATACGGCACAAAGGGTTACGCGCGGCTTGAGAGGTTCTACGCGCCTCAGGAGATTGTTCTGAACATTCACAACTCAGGCGAAAGCCGCATAGCCGTGCCATATGCCGGCAACGGTTTTGAGGAGCAGATTGAGCATTTTTGCGACTGTGTGAAAAGCGGGGCTGCCGAAAGCCCGGTAATCACTCACGCCCACACGCTTAAAATAATCACCCTGACCGACACAATAAGGGAATTGATTTCTCTGAAATACCCTCAGGACGGAGAATAACCGTGACAACCGCTTTTTACAAATAAAAACAATTCAACAAACAATAAAGAGTTAAATAAAGGAGAAACAGAAAATGAAAATGATACAAAGCTTTTCGGTGGACCATACCCGCATAGTGCCCGGCATTTTCACAAGCAGAGTTGACCGCTTGGGCGAGTTTTCGGTAACGACCTATGACATAAGGCTTAAACGGCCTAACATAGAGCCTGCCGTTGATGTTGCGGCAATGCACTCGCTTGAACATATTATAGCGACTTTTCTGCGCAATGACCCGGAATGGAAGGATGAAGTTGTTTACTGGGGCCCTATGGGCTGCCTGACCGGGTTTTATCTCATTCTCAAAGGCAGCCGCGCCCCTCAGGAGCTTTATGAGCTTATGCTCAACGCATTCAAAGCGGTAGAGAACGCGCAGGAAGTACCGGGTGCCGCGCCCGTAAATTGCGGCAACTACCTTATGCACAACCTTGAAACGGCAAAATGGTACGCAAGGGAATTTGCCGCTTATCTTGAGGCTAACGCGGGTAACAGCGAAATTTTTGAGTATCCCAAATCAGAAAGACCCGTAACAGACGGCGGGCAGGATTTTTATGATTCGTAATCGGATAAAAGATTCGTAATCGGATAAAAAACTTATCAATATGCAAAATCCCGGTTTTTGAGGTAAGTTGCAATGAATAAAATAATTTCTTTTTTTATGGCTGTTATTTCGTTTTTCTCTTCTTTGTTCGGCAGTGCCGAAAACAAGCCCTATTTTAAAAATGAATATACCGTTCCCGAAAAAATTTTGCCTTACACGCGAATTGAAACGGCACCGAAAACCGATTGGAGAGCAAAATTCATCTGGGATTCCTCTGACGGCAGTGAAGAAAATGTTTGGATGTGCTTGAGGAAAACCGTCGCTCTTGAAAAAGTGCCGCAAACTCTGACCGCGTTTATAAGCGCCGATTCAAAATACTGGCTTTATATCAACGGCGAAACCGTTGTTTTTGAAGGCGGAGTAAAAAGAGGACCCGCTCCCGACGGCAGTTATTATGACAGTGTGGATATTGCTTCTTTTTTAAAACCCGGCAAAAACACAATCTGCGCACTTGTCTGGTATTGGGGCAAGGATACAAGCTACTCAAACACAGACAGCGGCAATGCGGGCTTTCTTTTTGAGGCAGGCGACATAATCTCAGACAGTAACTGGAAGGTTCACAGAAACACGGCTTATCTTAAAGATAACGCTTTATCTCAGCCTAACTACAGACTGCCCGAATCCAATATTTGTTATGACGCGTCAAAAGAAGTAGGCAACTGGCTTGACTCCGGCTTCAATGACAGCGCCTGGAAAAACGCCGAAGAAAAAGGAACCGGCGGCAGCGCTCCCTGGGGCAAGCTTTACCCTCGCGGCATTCCCATGCTGAAGGATTACGGGCTGAAAGATTATGAAAACTCAGCGGTTTACAAGGGCCGCTCAATACTGTTCAAAAAAGCAGTAACTCTCGATATTCCCTATAACGCGCAATGCACGCCGTATTTTAAAATCGTTGCCAAAGCGGGAAAGAAAATCAGGATTTTTACAGAGAACACCTGGTTGGGCGCCGTCAGCGACACATACATTACAAAAGACGGCGAGCAGGAATTTGAGGCTCTCGGCTGGTTTAACGGCGAGCATATCACCTATGAATTCCCGTCGGGTGTGAAAATTCTGGAACTTAAATACCGTGAAACAGGCTATAACACCGAATTTTCCGGGATGTTTGAGTGCGGGAACGAAAAGCTCAACTCTCTCTGGCAGAAATCCCTTCGCACCCTTTATGTTACCATGCGCGACAATTTTATGGACTGCCCCGACAGAGAAAGAGCGCAATGGTGGGGCGATGTAACAAACGAAATGGCAATGTCGATGTATTCGCTTGACCCGAACTCCTATCTGCTTTATCAAAAAGGCGTGGCTTCAATGCTGGGTCACATTGACGGCGATACAAATGTTTTGCAGACTGTTGTACCCATCAGTAATGACTATTTTGAGCTCCCCGTTCAGCAGCTTGCGGGAATTTGCGGCTTTTGGACCTATTATATGTACACCGGCGACCTTGATTTTATAAAATCGGTTTATGACGCAAGCGTCAATTATGTGAATCTCTGGAGCGTGGGAGACAACAATCTTGTCAATCACCGGGCCGGCTCGTGGGACTGGATGGATTGGGGGAATTTTGCGGATGTTGCCGCAATAGAGAACGCCTGGTATTACAACGCCCTTTCAAGCATAAAAGATATGGCGGAAGTTCTCGGCAAAAACTGTGAAAAAATCACGGAAAGAATGAGTATAATCAAAACCGATTATGAGTCACTCTGGACCGAAAAAGGATATAAAAGCGGCAGTGTTGTATTCCCCGATGACAGAGCCAATGCCCTTGCCGTAATCTCCGGCCTGGCTGAAAAAGATAAGTATGATGTAATTACATCCGTTTTGACAAAAACAAAAAACTCAAGCCCCTATATGGAGTTCTATGTGCTTGAGGCTCTTTGCCGTATGAACAGGTATGAAGAAGCAAAAAGCAGAATGCTTGAAAGATATGACAATATGATTAATGAGGATTATTCAACGCTTTGGGAGGGCTGGACAAAAGCCGACGGCACAATGAACCATGCCTGGTCCGGCGGTCCGCTGGTAATAATGAGCAAATATTTCGCGGGAATCCGTCCTGTTGAAGCCGGTTATTCGGAATTTGTCATAAAACCGCAAATATCCGAACCCGATACGGTAAAGTGCATTGTTCCCTGCGTAAAAGGGTATATTGATGTAACCGAAAGCAAAACCGCTT
>ONON01000182.1 GCA_900319455.1 uncultured Eubacteriales bacterium | reverse complement strand
CTCGGTTTTGACTCGCTCGGCTTTTCGGGCCACGCCTACACCGAAATTGATTTAAGCTACTGTATGACCCCTGAAAAAACAAAGCTGTATATTGCCGAAATCAACGCTCTCAAGCAAAAATACGCGGGCAAAATCAACATTTACTGCGGAGCGGAGCTGGATTATTTCTCGCCCGACATCGGCGTTAAATATGATTACACAATAGGTTCGGTTCACTATGTTGAGGCAAACGGCGAATATCCTCCCGTTGACAGCAGCGCGGAAATACAGCTTGAAACGGTAAAAAAGCACTTCGGCGGCGATTATATGAGCTATGCCGAAAAATACTTTGAAACAGTCTCTCAGGTTGCCGAAAAACTCAGGCCCGACATAATCGGCCATTTTGATTTAATATCCAAATTCAACGAGAACGACTGTATGTTCAACTCCGATAACCCGAGATATGTCAAGGCATGGCAGGCGGCGGCGCTGAGACTTATTGAAGCGGGCGTTCCGTTTGAAATAAACACGGGCGCCATAGCGAGGGGCGCGCGCAAAACGCCCTACCCGTCATTGAAGATTGCCGAATTTATAAATGCCAACGGCGGCTTTTTCATTGTAACCTCCGACTGTCACAACGGCGAACGCCTTGACTGCGCTTTTGATTATGTGAAAGAAAATTATTCCCGTTTCAATCTTGTTGATTTTGAGCCCGGGAATAATAATAAATGAAAGGATAACGCTTATGAAATTTTTCAAATGCTCCCACTGCGGCAACATTATTGTTTTTATGGAGAACAAAGGCGTGCCAGTAATGTGCTGCGGTCAAAAGATGGAAGAAATTGTGCCCGGCTCTGTTGATGCCGCGGCGGAAAAGCACGTGCCGGTGATTGAGATTGAAGGCGACACCGTTACGGTCAAAGTCGGCGAGGTTGCCCACCCGATGCTCCCCGAACACCACATTGCGTGGATTGTTCTTGAAACAAAGAGCGGGTTTCAGAAAAAGGAGCTTGACCCGACGGGCGAGCCCTGTGTAAAATTCTCGCTTAACGGCGACGAGGCGGTTGCCGCTTATGAGTACTGCAACCTTCACGGGCTGTGGAAAAAAGAATTATAATCCGTTAAAAAAGATTAAAGGCTTGCCGGAGGGCAAGCCTTGTTTTTATATTCGGTTATTACGGCAGTAACAGCCTTATGAGTTCCCCGGGGGATGAAACGGTGTAATCCGCTCCGGCGTTTTCAAGTTCATCCTTTGAGCCGTAGCCCCACAGAACGCCAATGCTTTTTACGCCCGCCTCTTTTGCGCCCTCAATGTCAAACCTGCGGTCGCCGACCATTACGGTTTTGCTTTTTTCGGCTTTCAGCGCCTCAACAGCCCTGTTGATGAGCTTTGCCTTTGAGGTGTCTCCGTTTTTGTCAAGCGGAGCGCTGACATAATCAAACAGGCCGTCAATTCCCGCGCTGCCGAGGATTGTGTGAATAAACCTGTCCGGCTTTGAGGTGGCAACGGCGGTTTTAAAACCGTTTTCGCGAAGCAGTTTTATAACATCGGTTATTCCGCCATAAAGGTCAAACTCAAACAGACCTTTTGTTGAATATAACTCGCGGTATTTTTCAACGGCGGCAAGCGCCTCTTCTTCACTGACGCCGAAAACTCTTTTGAAGCTTGCGTGAAGCGGAGGCCCGACGAAGGTGCGCAGAACATCGTCGCCGGGTATCTTCCACCCGTACGCGCGGGCAGCGTATTTTACGCAGTTGAATATTCCTCTGCCCGTGTCGGCTGTTGTGCCGTCAAAATCAAATAAAACGGTGTTTAAACCAATCAATATTTGAAATCTTTGTAGGTAACTGTTGTGTTCGCTCTGCCTGTCGCGGACTTAACGGTAACAATTAAATATTTAACGCTGGTAAGATCGGCTGTGAAGTTAAATGTAACCTTGAGATTTTCAAGATTGCCGCTCTCCGCGTCAACAACAGCGGTGATTTTGATTGAATTTGTTGAAACGCTGACCGCCTGAACGGAAGCTTCGTCAAGACCGTTAAGCGCGTCATAAATATTGCCCGCGCTCTTGTAGTCAAATTCGCTCTTGTCGCCGGAGCCTACATACAAACCTGTTTTGTTTATTGCGGAGTTGTCGGATTTGCCTGAACCGCTTGCACTGCTGCTGCCGTTATTGACGGTAAGCTCGATTGTGTATTTGCCGTCCTTCTCGGTGCAGGTCGCGTTTGAAACATCGGAAGCGGAGAGTGAAGCCTTGCCCATATATTCGGCTTTGCCCTTGCTGTTTGTGTAGTTCTTTGTGCCTACTCCGAGGAAATCGTTTACAGCGTCTTTAACAACCTGGAAATCAAGTATTTTGCCGCCTTCAAGGCTGTTGATGTTGGTTACTCTTGTTTTTGAGTAGCCGGCTTTTTTGCTGATGGCGTTGTTTACGGCGTCGTTGTAAACTTTAAGGATTTCCTCTTTGCCTTCGGGAGCCTTTTTGGCCTCTGTGGTTTCTTCGGTGGTTGTTTCGGCTGTTGTTGCCTCAGTTGTTGTTTCCGCCGCTTCGGTTGTTTCCT
>ONON01000130.1 GCA_900319455.1 uncultured Eubacteriales bacterium | reverse complement strand
TTTCCATACACTTTATCGGCGTTGAGGTACCTGCTCAACAACATCACATACACAGTTATATTCGCGTTGAGACTTCTCTTCGGATAAAAAACGCTCCGCCTGCGAAGGCGGAGTTTTTTGCGGGCAGACAGAGTTTTTCGGCAACTGCTCAATTCTCAGTTATTGAATAATATTAAGAAATATGGTATAATAAATATTAACAAGAAAAAGGAGTAACGGATAGAATAATTATGGACACGGCAACAATTAACGGCAAAATGACAATATCATATCCGGACGGATTTCACGAGATGAGCCAAAGTGAGCTTGCGGCTGAAAATCACTACGGTGAAGTGCCGAAGCTTTGCCTTTCCGACCCGAAAAGACATATAAAAATCTCATTCTCATTCAAAAAATACTCCGTGCTGACATCCGCGCTCGCCGACCCCAAGGGAACCGTAAAAAGTATGCAGAAAAGGGTTTCAAAGCTCTTATCCGGTTATAATTACAGCCTTAAAGGCTATTGCGAACAAAAAATCGAAACATTAACCGCATACGGCTTCGATTATTCATATGAAGCGCAGAAAATTAATATGCTCGCAAAATCTTTTATTGCCAAAGACGGCAGAACTTTTTACTACATACACTGTTATTACAGGGCGGAGCTTGAAGCCGAAAGTCTGCCGGTAATCAACGAAATTTTATCCGGCTCATAATTTGAAAGAGGGAGAAATGAACAACTTACTTACCGAAAGATGCAATCTGCTGGCAGAAAACAGAAACGCCGTTTATAAAGAATTCAAGTGGAACAACTCACTTCTCGCCGTTGCATCGGCTATGGTTTTTACAAACGCTGGCATAACCGCGGATGTTGAAAAAATGCGAACCTGCAAACAGCTTCTCAAACAGGATAAAAGTATTTTTTCCGACTTCAGAGGCATTGCGGAGCTTATGGTTTTGAGCAAAATGGCAACATCACCCGATCCCGGCGCCTGCCTTGAGAATTTGACGGATATATATAAAACACTTCACAAAAACAGGGTTTTAGGCGGTTCATATCTCGTTGCCTCCGCGTTAACGGTGTATGACTCCTGCAAACCTTCGGAATACAGCGCGGCCGCCGAAAAAACAAAAGATATTATGAAAGCTATGAAAGCCCGCCATCCGTGGCTCACATCCGACAGCGATCTCGCGTTCGCCTCACTTATGGCGGTTTCTCCGAAAAGCGTTGACCGGCTTATTGATGAATGCGAAGCCTGTTTTGAGATTCTTAAAAAGAGTTTTCCATACCATAAAAACGCCGTTCAGTCATTAAGTCAGGTTTTAACTGTATGTAACGGTGACGCACAAAGAAAGTGTGACAGAGTAACAGAAATATTCAATGCGCTTCAAAACCGCAAACTGAAATACGGCAAAGAATATGAGCTTGCCGCTCTCGGGGTATTCGCGAATACAAATATCTCCGCCGATCTGCTCGCCGATGAAATCGGTGAAGCGTTCAACCTGCTTAAAGAATTCAAAGGTTTCGGCAGTTTGAGTATGACAAAATATCAAATGCTTATGTTTGCCTCAATGCTGGCCGCCGGCATTTACACAGATTCCTCGGAAATAGCGGACACTGCCGCTTTCAACAGTTTGCTCACCGCAATAACAGCACAGCAGGCGGCAATGGCGGCGGCAGTCGCATCTTCATCGGCTGCCGCAAACAATTCATGAAACAGGCCTTTACACGGCGCCTGAATACCGCTTAATCCGACGCGCCGCCCGGGCGGCAGATAAAAAAGCACTATACAAAAAGCCGCTGTTATTCGCGGCCTTTTCAAGTCAAATAAGAATAGAAATGACAGTTTAACCGTACAATTGCGCGAAAAACAGTTAATTTTCAAAAAAAGCGGTGATTTGCCGATATTTCTCTTGACAAGCAGAAATTTTTGTGTATAATAGAAGAACAATCACATATCGCGGAGTAGAGCAGTTCGGTAGCTCGTCGGGCTCATAACCCGGAGGTCGGAGGTTCAAATCCTCCCTCCGCAACCAAAG
>ONON01000060.1 GCA_900319455.1 uncultured Eubacteriales bacterium | reverse complement strand
TTCTTTGCTTCTGTAAGGTTCTGCGCTTTCAGCTCTTCAATAACGGCAAGGCTGATTTCATCCATTATGCCCTGCTTGCGCTGAGCAAGCTCATCGGTATTGCCTGTTGTAAGCAGTATTTCAAGGGGAGAAGCGAGTTCGCTGAGCTTCTCCAGCTGTGCCAGCGCTCTGAAACTCCATTTGTAAAACGGCATATATTTATTGTTAAGCCGGAAAACAGCTGCGAGAGTGTTGTTGACAAATTCACCGACAGCGAGCTGAGCGGCCGCCGTTTCGCCGTGGCCTATGCACCTGCCGTAATTGTATTGACCCGATTGCGCCATAAGAACGAGATTGCCCGCGAGCTTTTTGTTTCTGACATCATCGGGCATATTCATAAGCCTTGCTCTGATTGCGGAAAACTCGCCGTAATCATCTCTGAATATTTTGCCGTTTGTGGCTTCTGCAAGGTATGTTTCGGGAATTGAAAGCCATTCGCCCACTGACAATTCACCGTTTTGAGTTCCTGTTTTCGCCTCATAAAACGACGCTGTTCTTATAACTCCGTGGCGGCTGCCGCCAACGGGGTTTAATTTTAACCTTTCAACGCCCTCAAATGTTTTCGGCAGCTTCGCATAAGCCCGTTCAAGCCTGAATTCCGTTCTGCTGTCTATTACATCCTCTCCGGGAATAAACATACAAAAGCCGGGTTCAAAATCATGGTCGCGTGATATTTCATCATCAAAGCCGAAACATTCGGAACCCGCTCCGGCAATACCGACTGCAATTACTCCTTCAAGTTCGGGAAACTCGCTTTTTATCATCGGTGCGCCGCATTCATAATAGAATTTTTCCGAGAGTTCAATTCCGTTCATAAATCTGTTTTGCCCTTTCGGAGTATTTTCTGTTTAGCGAAAAAAAGCCGAAATAGTCGAAAACCGGTGCGCATTTTTCACAGACGAAAGCATAATTGCCATCATGCTTTAATCCCTCTGTTTCAAGCAGGCTGTCGGCTTTTAAAACACATTCGGCAATAAACTCCTCGCTGTTTTCAAGGCCGTTTTCGTTCTCGGCTGATGTTGCCATATTAAGGTAGGTCACAGCCTGTTCGGGTTCACAACCTTCATTTTCAGCCATTATATTCAAAGCCGCGGCGAAGCACTGCTTTGCCTGTTCAAAATCGCCTGTATCCGAGAGCGCCAGACCCATATTGTTGTAAAGGCCTCCCAGACGGGTGTCTGTTCGCGGGAGCTCACGCTCATAAATCTCTTTTGCTTTTTCATAAAGCGGCACCGCCTCTTTCACCCGCGAAAACGCTTTATACGCGGTGGCGATATTCAGATAAGCCGTTGCTGCGGTTACTGTTCCTTCAAGGCCTTCGCCTTTGATAAGCTCAAAAAGCTTTTCACAGGCACAACCGGCTTCATTTTCTCTGCCGAGTTTTCGATAAAGCCCGACAAGCTCGTTGCAAACCGTTATAAGCCCCCTGCCGTCACCGTTGAGCTCAGCCTCCTGCTCCCAGTATTTTAAATGCCTTTCAGCCGACTGATAATCATTGCGGCTTAAATACTCATCGAGCCTGTCAATCACTCTTCCGCTGTCGATTCTTTTTATTTCCCCTTCTTTACAGAAAACGCACCGAGGTTCTTCATAATCTTCTTTTTTCAAATAATCAGACATACAATCACCTGTTGCCGAGAATTTTTTTAAGGTACTGCCCCGTGTATGATTTTTTTACCTTTGCCACCGCCTCCGGAGTGCCGCAGGCAACAATTCTTCCTCCTCTGTCACCGCCGTCGGGGCCGAGGTCGATGATATAATCGGCGCATTTTATCACATCAAGATTATGCTCAATTACTATAACGGTATTGCCCGAATCAACGAGCTTTTGCAAAACATTGATAAGGCACCTTACATCATCGGTATGAAGCCCGGTTGTCGGCTCATCAAGAATATAAACAGTTCTGCCGGTGGCGGGGCGTGAAAGCTCGGTTGCGAGTTTTACCCTTTGCGCTTCACCGCCGGAAAGCGTGGTTGCCGCCTGACCGAGTTTAATATAGCCGAGACCCACATCATAAAGTGTTTGCAGTTTTTTGCGGATTTTTTGCTGGTTCTCAAAAAAAGGCAGGCTTTCCTCAACAGTCATTTCAAGAACCTCATATATGTTTTTGCCCTTAAATCTGATTTCAAGCGTTTCTTTGTTGTATCTTGTGCCTTTGCACACATCGCACGGCACATAAATATCCGCGAGAAAGTGCATTTCGATTTTAACGGAGCCGTCACCCTGGCACGCCTCACATCTGCCGCCTTTGACATTGAACGAAAACCTGTTTGCCTTGTAACCGCGTTTTTTTGAATCGGCAAGAGACGCGAAAAGGTCGCGTATATCATTGAAAACGCCGGTGTAAGTGGCAGGGTTGGAGCGCGGAGTTCTGCCGATGGGAGACTGGTCAATGCAAATAACTTTGTCAAGGTATTCAATGCCTTCAAAGCCGCCGTTTTTACCCGCGAAGGTTTTAGCGTTATTCAGCTTTGAAGCAAGTTTTTTATAGACTATCTCATTTATGAGCGATGATTTCCCGCTGCCCGACACGCCCGTGACGCATATCAATTCGCCGAGCGGAAAAACAACATCTATCTTTTTGAGATTGTTTTCGGCAGCCGCGTGAACAACAAGCTCCTTGCCTGTGCCGCTTCTTCTTTTTTCGGGCACGGGTATGGTTTTTTTGCCGCTGAGATATTGACCCGTAACTGATGTTTCGCATTTTTTGATGCCTTCTACATCACCGGAATAAATGAGATTCCCTCCGTGAATGCCCGCCCCGGGGCCAATATCCACAATATAATCCGCGGCAAGCATAGTTTCTTCATCGTGTTCAACCACTATGAGCGTGTTGCCCATATCACGCAGATTTTTAAGTGTTGAAAGCAGCTTTTCGTTATCTTTCTGGTGAAGCCCTATGCTCGGCTCATCGAGTATATACATTACGCCCACAAGTGATGAACCGATTTGAGTGGCAAGACGGATTCTCTGGCTTTCGCCGCCGGAAAGGGTGCCGGATGAGCGTGAAAGAGTGAGATAATCCAGACCGACATCGCTTAAGAACTCCAGCCTTGAACGAATCTCTTTAAGTATAAGCCTCGCTATCTGAAAATCACGGTCACTGAGTTGGAGTTCATCAAGAAATGTCAGCTCATCTTTAATTGATTTGTCGGTAAATTCTTTTATATTAATGCCGCCGACGGTTACGCCCAAAGACTCTTTTCTGAGCCTCGCTCCGCCGCAGTCAGGGCATACCTGCTCCGTCATATACTGCTCGATTTCGTTTTTTGACCACTCACTTGTTGTAGTGGTATATCGGCGTTCCATATTGGTTATTACGCCTTCAAAATCCGTCAGATATGTTCCGCTGCCGTATTCGCTGCGTCGTTCAAGTTTGATTTTTTTGCCCTTTGTGCCGTAGAAAATAACATCCCTTGCCTGCTTTGAAAGCTTATCAAACGGGGTGTCAAGCGAGAAATTGTATTCACGCGCGAGCCCCTCATAATACATCTGCGCTATTGTGCCGCCGTCGGCTACGGACCAGCCGGAAAGTTTTATCGCGCCCTGAGCGATTGAAAGCGAGCCGTCGGGCACAATGAGGTTTTCATCAGGCTTCATAAACACACCGAGACCCGAACAGGTTTTGCACGCTCCGAAAGGATTGTTGAACGAGAACGATCTCGGCTCAAGTTCTTCCATACTCACACCGTGCTCCGGGCAGGCGTAATTAAGTGAAAACAGCTTTTCTTCACCGTCAACCACATCCACAAGCAAAATACCGTCGCTGAGTTTTGTAGCCGTTTCAATGGAGTCCACCAGCCTTGAACGGATGCTTTCTTTTATAACAAGTCGGTCCACCACAACCTCAATATTGTGCTTTTTGTTTTTTTCAAGTTTGATTGTTTCGGCAAGGTCATAAATTATTCCGTCAACACGCACGCGTGCAAAGCCGCTTTTTCTTACACCGTCAAGCTCTTTGGAAAACTCGCCTTTTTTGCCCATAGCTATAGGCGCCATAAGCTGAATCTTTGTGCCTTCCTCAAGCTCCATAACGGAATCGCACACATCGTCAACGGTCTGCCTGGCTATTTCGCGCCCGCATACCGGGCAGTGAGGCACACCGATGCGCGCGTAAAGAAGTCTGAGGTAGTCATATATTTCCGTTACAGTTCCCACTGTTGAGCGCGGGTTGCGTGATGTTGTTTTCTGGTCTATTGAAATAGCGGGTGACAGACCTTCAATGTATTCAACATCCGGCTTTTCCATCTGACCCAGGAACTGCCTCGCGTAAGATGAGAGAGATTCAACATATCTTCTTTGACCTTCAGCGTAAATTGTGTCAAACGCCAGCGAGGATTTGCCCGACCCCGACAGGCCCGTGAAAACCGTAAGCGAATTTCTCGGAATGCTTACATCAACATTTTTAAGGTTATGCACCCTTGCGCCTTTAACAAAAATATTTTTCTGTGCCATTATTTGCCCTGCCTCAGTTTTTCTATTCTGTCACGCAGATAAGCCGCCTGCTCAAATTCAAGTATTTTAGCCGCCTGTTTCATCTCGGCAGTCAACCTGACAATAAGAGCCTCCCTCTCTTTTCTGCTCATTTTGGAAACAGGCTTCTCTTTGCCCTCATCCGTTGAAATCTTTATTATATCGTGAACATCTTTAACTATGGTTTTGGGAACAATACCGTGCTCCTCATTGTATTTCTGCTGTTTTTCGCGGCGGCGGTTTGTCTCCGTAATCGCTCTCTCCATTGAAGGCGTAACAGAATCCGCATACATAATAACCTCACCGCCCGCGTTTCTCGCCGCCCTGCCGACAGTCTGAATAAGCGATGTTTCGGAGCGCAAAAAGCCTTCTTTATCCGCGTCAAGAATAACCACAAGTGAAACCTCGGGAATATCAAGGCCCTCTCTTAAAAGGTTGATTCCTATAAGCACATCAAAATCTCCGAGCCGCAACCCTTTGATTATTTCCATACGCTCTATTGTATCAACATCATGGTGCATATAACGGACCTTTATGCCCAAATCGTCAATATAATCGGTTAAATCCTCCGCCATCTTTTTGGTAAGAGTTGTTACAAGCACTCTCTCTTTGCGCTCAATACGCATATTTATTTCGGAAACAAGGTCGTCAATCTGACCGTCGGTAGGCCGCACACTTATTAGCGGATCAAGCAGACCCGTGGGTCTGATAACCTGCTCAACGGTCTGAACGCTTTTTTCTTTTTCAAACTCTCCGGGTGTGGCGCTGACAAATATTTTCTGCCCTACCCTCTCATAAAACTCATCAAAGGTAAGCGGTCTGTTGTCATAAGCAGAAGGCAGGCGGAAGCCGAAATCTATAAGACTTTTTTTGCGTGAGCGGTCGCCGCCGTGCATACCGTGAACCTGCGGCAGCGTAACATGGGATTCATCAATAAAAAGAATAAAATCATCGGGCATATAATTGAGCAGTGTAAACGGCGCGGAGCCCGCAGGCCTGCCGGACATAACACGCGAATAGTTTTCAATCCCCTTGCAAAAGCCCGTCTCTCGCAGCATTTCAATATCATATTCCGTTCTCTGCCTTATGCGTTCCGCTTCAAGCAGTTTGCCTTCCGATTCAAAAAAGCGCACCCTTTCAACCATTTCATCGTGTATTTTGGAAAGGGATTTTTCCATTTTATCCGCGCCGATAACATAGTGAGACGCAGGGTAAACAGCTATGTGCGAAAGCACCTGTTTAACCTGACCCGTAAGCGGGTTTATTTCGCTTATACGGTCTATTTCATCGCCGAAAAATTCAACTCTTATCGCGTTCTCGCTTGAATAAACGGGAAATATTTCAACCACATCGCCGCGAACGCGGAATTTATTGCGCACAAAATTAACATCGTTGCGCTCATACTGGATTTCAACAAGCTTCGAGATAAGATCATCTCTTGATTTTTCCATACCCTGTCTGAGCGAAATAACCATACTGCGGTAATCAATCGGGTCGCCGAGAGTGTAAATGCACGAAACACTTGCCACAATAATAACATCACGCCGTTCGGAAAGCGATGAGGTCGCGGAATGACGAAGGCGCTCGATTTCCTCATTGATTGCAGAATCTTTCTCAATATAAGTGTCTGTTGTGGGAATGTAAGCCTCCGGCTGATAGTAATCGTAATAACTTACGAAATATTCCACGGCGTTTTCGGGGAAAAACTCACGAAACTCGGAACAGAGCTGAGCCGCGAGGGTTTTGTTGTGGGCAAGCACAAGAGTAGGCCTGTTGACCCTTTCGATAACATTTGCCATAGTGAATGTTTTGCCCGAGCCGGTAACGCCGGGCAGAGTTTGTTCGTTGTAGCCTTTGTTAAGACCGTCAACAAGTTTTTCGATTGCCTCGGGCTGGTCACCCGTAGGTTTATAGGTTGAGTGAAGTATAAATTTATCCATAATCAAAATAACACACCGAATCGTTCTGTTGAGCGCATTGAAAGCAAGCCGTCCGCACCCTGAATAAAATGGTCGGCGAGCTTAATTCCGTTTTGTGAAAACAATTTTATAAGCTGTTTTGTGGAGTTGACATCCTCCCTTGAGGGCGAAGCCAGCCCGTCGGGGTGGTTGTGGGCGACAATCACGGTTTTGGCTCTGCTTTTTTCCGCAAAAGTCAGAAGCCCGTCAAGATCGGGAGCAACAGCCGCTTTTTCGCCCTGAGTTTCGCTTGTGTTTGTAAGTCTGCCCGCGCCGTCAAAACAAAGCAGCATAAAAACCTCGTTTTTTTCAGCGAGGAAAACGCTTGACACAAACCGTGAAACAGCGTTGAAATCATCAAGATAAAGGCTTTTTTCGGTAAGCGTGCCGGTCATATACCGTTTGCAAACCTGCGGCAGCATAGTCAGAAAAGCGGCGGCATTGTCGCCTATGCCTTTAACAGAGCGCAAATCATCCGGCGAGGCTTCAAGCACTCCCGAAAGCGAGCCGAATGTGTCAAGCAGAAGCTGCGCCGCCGGGTTTGTATCCTTGCGGGGAATACAGTAAAAAAGCAGCATTTCAAGCACTGCCCGGTCATCCATATTTTCCAGACCGCCGGCAAAATAGCGTTCACGCACCCGCGCTCTGTGATTCTCATGCATAGCCGCACCCCCTGTTTACGCTTGAAATAATATTATATTATACAAACGGTGTTTTGTAAATGTTTAAATCAGGTTTTATTTATGTTTTTGAGGCGTTTTTGAGTTCGTAAATTTTAGGCCTTTATTTTCCCTGCGTTTTGTTATAAAATTACAGTATAAAAACTCGGAGGTGACTTTATGAAAGCGGTTATGCTTGACGGATACACAACAAACCCCGGCGATTTGAGCTGGGCGGAACTTGAAAAGCTCTGTGATTTAAAGATTTATGACAGAACTCCGGCTGAGCTTATTTATGAAAGATGTGAGGGAGCCGAAATTGTTCTGACGAACAAAACTCCCCTGCGCAGGGAAACACTTGAAAAACTGCCGGATATAAAATACATCGGTCTGCTCAGTACGGGCTTTAATGTTGTTGACATTGATTACTGTGAAGAAAAAAGTATTCCCGTGTGCAACATCCCTTCATACAGTACCAACGCCGTGGCTCAGCTGGTATTTGCCTATATTCTTGAATTTTGCAACCAAGTGAGCCTTCACAGCAACGCCGTTCACAGCCTTGAATGGACTCACAGCAAAGATTTCAGTTTTTGGAAAACGGATTTAACGGAACTTGACGGCAAAACGCTGGGAATAATCGGCCTCGGAAAAATCGGGAAAAGGGTTGCTGATATAGCTCTCGCTTTCGGGATGAATGTTATTGCCTACACATCGCATCCGTCAGAATATAAAAGCGTTGAATTTTCCGTCCTTGACGAACTGCTTGCCCGAAGCGATTTTGTCAGCATCCATACTCCTCTGACCCCGAAAACGGAAAAACTTGTAAACCGTGAATTCCTTGAAAAAATGAAAAAAACTGCCTTTCTCATCAACACCTCAAGAGGACCCGCCGTTGACGAGGAAGCCCTCGCCGACGCTCTCAGCAGCGGCAAAATAGCCGGTGCGGGGCTTGATGTGCTTTCAACCGAACCGCCGCTGCCGGGCAATCCGCTTGTTGGCTGCAAAAACTGTTTTATAACACCGCATATAGCCTGGGCGAGTTTTGAGTGCCGCGAAAGACTAATTGACATTTTAACGCAAAACCTCAAGGCTTTTCTTGACGGCAAAACACAAAACTGCGTTTGGCAAAAATAAAAACGGTTAATAAAGATTTCGGCGTGATTTGCCTCACTCCGATTTTCAGCTCCTGATTTTTCAAAGCGTTGATGAGCCGCTGATAAAAGCAAAACCGCGCAATCTTGCAATGTGTTCAGTCACTGAACTGCAAGAATGCGCGGTCTGTTTGTTTTATTTAATTGAGCCGTCGATTTAATTATAAATTAATTAAGCGGTTTTACTTACATCAAATCCCCGATAAAACGGCCGAGCAGATTTGTCAAATCAAAACTGAAAAACGGCGGGTTTTTAACTTTGCCTTGCATTTATCTTTCCAATTTTTGACAGTTCATACATTTTTATGATATATTTTTAATGAAAAAATGAGAAAAAATTTTTTTACGCTAACGCTAACCTTTCGCTTTTTCATTTGTCTTATATTACAGATAGCATTTTTTTAAGTGTTATTCAAAACGGAATGTGTATTGTTTCGGCAGTTATTTACCGCGCGAACCTTTCAGTTAAAGCAAGGTGATTAAAACGGATAATAAAAAACATATTGCCGCACTGGTAAAAGCATATAAAAAAGGCGATTCCGGTGCCTTTCTGCAGCTTTATGAGGAAACATTCGCCCATGCAAAATACATAGCGCAAGGCATTGTTAAGAACATTGACGACGCGGAAGATATTGTGCAGGACAGTTACCTTGCGGCTATCGAAAAAATCGGCGACCTGAGAGAGCCGTCAAAATTTTTGTCATGGTTTTATAAAATCGTATCAAACAAGGCTAAGAACTATTCTCAGAAAATGAAGCCTGATTTTTTCAAAAACAAAAGTGAGGAACAAAACGCTCTGCACAGTGCTTATGCGACTGATGAATCCACACCTCAGGAAAGTATTGAAAAGCAGGAATTAAACGAAAAATTAGATGAAATAATCCGCAGCCTGACTTATGAACAGGGTGTATCGGTAATGCTGTATTATTTTGACGGGCTTTCGCTTTCCGAAATCGCCGAGATAACCGGTGTAAGCTCAAACCTTGTAAAACAGCGGCTGTGGAGCGCAAGAAAAAAGATAAAGAAGGAAATGGAAAATTCCGAGGACAAAGACGGAAACAAGCTTTTTGCGCTGTTACCTTTTCCCGGTTTGTTTGCGTCAAAAATATTCAGGCACAGAGTTTTGTCATCCGGTTATACTCTTTCAACCGCAGGCGGCAGCTCCGCCGGAGGCACGGTTGCGGCAAAAACCGTTGCGATGACCGCCGTGCACAAAGCGGTTGCGGGAATAGCCGCTGTTGCCGTAATAGGCGGATCATCCGCGGGAACCGCCGTTATGGTAAAAAACAGAAAAAACGAAATTAAATCCGCAGGCACCGCCGTTACGGATTACAGCGGCGAAACACAAACTGTTTTTAAAGCGTTTACGGCAACATTCACGGCAGTTGAAACCGTAACAACTTTCGCGGAGGTAAACGAAACAGTTTCGGTCTTGACGAGTCAAACAGTTCAGACTGACAGCAATTCAACTTCCGGCTCAGGCAATATAAGCCGAAAAGAGCAAAAAGAATCAAACAGCAACAAGCCCGTTTCATCAACCTCGCAAAAAGAAACAACAACAAAACACACAACAAAGGGAAGAAAAAACAAGGAATACACAACAGGCACTACCGCACAAAAACGCACCGAAAGCACAAGCGTTTCAACAACCTCCGGCACACGGCGTGAAACAACCTCCCGGGAACAAACAACACACAACTCCCCGGAAGCAGCCGCACCGACAGAAAAGCCTACAGAAACAGCTTCAACAAAAGCAAAAGCCGAAATATACATAACAGTTGTTAAAGACGGCGGGGCAACCACAGTAGGCACATTTACCAAAACAATAGATGCCGGCGAAAAATACAGCTTCAGCGACGCCGAAGCGGACGCTAAATCAAGATACGGCGGTCAGCATGATTTTACCTATGTTTATTCTTACGGCACCGACGCGTCGTCAGGCGCTGAGGCAGGAAAAACATACAGTATTACGGTTGATATATGATAACAGCGGAGGAGATTTAAGTGAAAAGTACGGCAACCAAACTCGCAGCAGCATTAACGGCAATTCTTATTTTGATTTTCCAGGCGGGTTTATCATTCACGGGCTTTGCGGAAGGAACACCAGTTACACACGAATTGAGAATAGAGCTGAATAACGGCGAACCGGATATTGTTTATCAGCTTACCGCCGGAGAAAAGATTGAAATGCCCGAAACACCTTACAGAGAGGGCTTTGAATTTGCTTTCTGGGAATATAATCAGCAAGGCAAGCGGCTCTGCAAACGCTCAACGGAGGGTTATGTTCTTGAAGAAATGCCGGATTGCAACACCTTTATCGGCGCGAGATGGATTGCGACCGACGCGGACGAATCCGACTGTAAAGCCGGAGATTATATTTATTTCGGCTCATATCCTCAAAGTGAGGTTACCGATGAAGGTCTTAAAACAGTTCTCAACAGTCTGACATCGGACGGCGACTGGTTAAGTTTCGGATATTACACCGGAGAAAGCCAAAACGGGTACCCCGCCTACGGCACAATGGCGCCCTCTGATTTTATGCGGTATGCGGATAAAGAATACGGCGGCGAAAAATACAGGGCTGTTGTTTTTGATTTCGGCAGACCTCAAAGCACCCTGTCCGCTCCCGGAACATTCTCCCCTTCCGTTTCAAACGGCGGATTTGAGCCGTCAACCGTTTACTGGTTCAGATATGAGCCGATCTTGTGGAGAATTCTCGACGCGGAAAAGAAAATCATAGTTTCCGATATTGCGCTTGACGCTCAGGCCTTCAATAACAGTGTTTATAAAAATTCCGATATTGAAAACTCAACGCTGAGTTTGTTCAATGATACGGAATACAATAATTACGCTTCATTTTATTCAACCTCGTCCCTTCGCGAATGGCTTAACTCATCATTCTTTGAAACCGCGTTTTCATCTGTTGAGCGGGAAAATATTTTGAATACGGATTTACCTGAAAACCCCGACTATTACGCCGCGCGAAATTACGGTGTCAAGCCCGATGACTACGCGCCGCTTTCAGACAGCCCGGTAACGGATAAAGTTTGGCTGCTGTCATACGGCGAACTTAATGATTATTACAAAGCTTTGGGAAGCAGATGGTATATTGATTATTCCGCCTCAGCCAGCCGATACGCTCAGGCTCAGGGATGCTATGTCTGGGATACCGGCAGATGCAACTGGTTCACAAGAACTCCGTCTTATAATTCACTTCTCGCGCACAGCGTTAATTACGGCGGTGACACAGGCTTAAACGCCTTCGGAGACGCTTACAGCACAAATCTCGGCATTCGCCCGGCTGTCAGTGTTTCTCAGCTTAAATTCGACGAGCAGAGCGTACCGAAGGAATACACCCTTTCTTATATTTCCGACGGTGTAGAGCTCGGCAGCGAAAAATACAGGGCAGGAGCCAGGATAAATACGCAAATCCATTCACCGCAAAAGGAAGGATACACATTCAACGGCTGGGATAATCTGCCCGAAATTATGCCCGATACAGATTTGGAGGTAAACGCTGTCTGGTCGGTAAATCAATACAGCATAGTTTTTGACACTGACGGCGGAACACCGGTGAATTCAATAACGCAGGATTACGGCTCGGCGGTCGCGATACCCGGCAATCCCGAAAAAGAGGGATACACATTCACACGCTGGGATAAAGAAATCCCCTCAACAATGCCCGCCGAAAACATCTATGTAAAAGCACTTTACAGTGTAAACTCTTATGATCTGGTTCTTTATGATTCCAACGGCAGCGTAATTGAGAGAATTCCCTATTATTACGGTCAACCGGTTGAAATGCCTGCCGGCGCCTCAAAAGCCAATCACGAGTTTATGGGCTGGATAGGCGAACTGCCTCCCAAAATGCCCGCGTTCAACCTTTCTCTGACCGCTTTATGGCGTATAAGTTTAAAATCACAAACCGATGACGTGACCGTGTTATGTTCCGATGATACGCAGTTTATAAACTCGGATTTTTCGGTAAACGGCGACGAACTGCGGCTTGTTACCGAAAAGCTGACGAACGCGAATGATAAAATTCCCTCCGCTTTCAACGCGAGAGAGGTCGGCGGCGACTGTTACGCGCTTTATAAAATTACGCTTACGGATGACATCGGAAATGTTGTTCAGCCCGACGGTGCTTTTGTAACTGTCAAGCTGCCTGTTCCAGCCGGAATGGATACGGATAAAACAATCTTTATTATGCATTTCAAGCCCGACGGCACAACCGAGAGAATAACAATGGCGGATGAACGCGTGTGGTTTGAAAACGGTTACCTTTGCTTTACAACAAATTCATTCTCGGAATTCGGGCTTTACGGCGAAGGAAAGCCGAATGTTTCAATAAAAGCTTTTTCCGAATATAACGGGAAAACCCTCGATTACCGGACAACGCTGACTTTACACGCTCACGCTCCGTACAATCCGGATTCTTCGGTTATATGGTTTGTAAACGGCGAAAAAGCCGGAAGCGGCGACTCTCTGACGCTTAGGGAAATGAGAAATTCCGAGTACATTATTCAGGCAAAAATAATTGAAAACGGCGAAACCGCGGCGCTTTCTCAAACCGAAACGGTCAAAATCAAAACAGGCTTTTTCGCGCGCGTAATCGCCTTTTTCCGCGCCCTGTTCAACAGACTGCCGGAAATAAATCAGTTATAAAAAACATCACCGCCGGTCCGAGCACCGGCGGTGATGCAAAAAGCAGAAAATCTCTCCCGTAAAG
>ONON01000135.1 GCA_900319455.1 uncultured Eubacteriales bacterium | reverse complement strand
TTTATTGCTATCTGCAACAGCGTCGTTTCCCTTAATCCAATAATAATACCGTGTTGCGCGGGGATGGCCGGACGCGGTATGCAACACGAATGGTCTGTCGCGCGGTCATTCATAACGATTGATTTTTAACCTCCTACCCCTTATAATATCGTTATAATTGACGATGGAGGAATGACATGTGAAAGATGGTATCAAACCAAATCCCAATACAATACATCCCATTCCGGGCTATGATAAAGAAATCTATATAAAGCCGACCGTTCAGAATCCCAATATCATCGTCGGAGATTTTACTTATATCGCCGATTCAGAATTTGAGAGCCATGTAACACATCATTACGAATGGAACGGTGACAAGTTAATTATTGGGAAGTTCTGTCAAATTGCTACCGGCGTCGAGTTCGTGATGAACGGTGCAAACCACCAGATGAATGCCGTATCAACCTTCCCGTTCTATACGCTGGAAGGCTGGGATATGGAACCTCCGGCAGCATCTGATATGCCGCTTAAAGGTGATACCGTCATCGGTAACGATGTGTGGATCGGGCAAAATGCCGTCATTTTGCCCGGCGTTCATATCGGCGACGGCGCAATTATCGGAGCGAACAGCATTGTTGGAAGCAATGTATCACCATATACGATTGTTGTAGGAAATCCCGCCACGGAAATTCGCAAACGCTTTGATGATGATTTGATTCAGCTTTTGCTAGATTTCAAGTGGTGGAATAAAAGCGTTAAAGAAATCAATCGACTGATCCCACTGCTCACTTCCGGAAATCTTGAAAAAGTGAAGGCCGAGATTTCAGAACGATTACATGAAAAAGTTTGACTTAAGTCCCGTTATGACCGCCAAAGCGTCATAATCCGAACTCAAAGCCTGTCGGCGATGGATTCGGATTTGTTTTTTATGAACGGTCTATGCTCCCTTTTATTTTGTTTGTTACTGTAACCGTATTATATATTTATATAATCGACCTCAAAAGCGGCAGAGGATATTACAAAAACGCGGAAGAATGTCAAATGAGCTGAGCAATATTGCGAAAAATAAGATTTGCGGTTGCGTTATTGTTCGGTTTTTGATATTATATGAATATAAACAGGATTTATTATATTTACAACTGTTTAATTAACTTAACAGAGGACTTATTAATGAAAAATATCTTCAAAAAATCGCTTGCCCTGGTTCTTATTTTTGCAATGCTGCTCAGCCTCAGCGCACCGGCGACGGCAAAGGATACACAATGGATTTCTCAAAGCCGCAGCGACATTCCGGTGATACGCATATCCGGTGACGGTGAAAAACTGGTTGACGAAAACGGGAAAAAGGTTTTTCATTACAAAGATATTGCGTCTGTTCTGAAAAACGATGACGGAAACGGCCTTGACAGCAGAAAAATTCTTGAAGCCATCGCCAACATACTGGAGCCGTTTTTGCTTGACGGTATTCTCAGAAACAACTGGGAGCCCTATTACGAAAACCTGCAAAAAGAAATCACCAAGCTGTTTGAAAATTCTCTGCTTGACAAAAACGGAAACCCGCAGTACGGCACCGGCCTTCGCCCCGAACGCATTGAAAAGATGAACCGGACAAGGCATAATGACCAGTGCTGGCATACAGAAGAAGGCACAAAATATTATGTGCATGACAGATACTGGTTTTATTATGACTGGCGGATTGATCCCATTGAAACGGCGGCTCAATTCAAATCATTTGTGGATGACATACTCGCGTCAACCGGTTGCAAACAGGTCGGCGTAATAGCAAGCTGTCTCGGCACAAACATTGTCACTGCCTATCTCGCTCTCTACCCGGAACACGCGGCCGCGCACATCAGGGGCATTGCCTACGACGGCAGCGTAGTCAGCGGCGCGGAGATAATCAGCGACCCTATCAGCGGCAAATTCACCGTTGATTTCACGGCAATCATCCGCACCCTGCGCGACTGCGGCGCCATAGGTTTGTTTGATGTAGGCGAGTTCGTGAACATCACGCTTGAAATGCTTGACAGAACCGGAGTTCTTGACTCAACGCTTATTTTTGTTAAATATACTCTCTACAACAAACTGGTTAAAGGCGTCACATCCGCGCTTGCTCTTTCCACCTTTTTTACTTGGCCGAACTACTGGGCCTGTGTTTCCAAAGAAGATTACCCCATTGCGAAGGAGTATGTTTTCGGCCCCGAAGGCAGTGAAAAGCGCTCCGAGTACGCCGGCTTGATTGCCAAGCTCGACAACTATGACAAAACCGTGCGTCAGCGTGTTCCGGAAATTCTTAAAACAACCGTTGAAAACGGCGTTCATTTCGGCGTTGTCTCAAAATACGGTTTTCAGACGCTGCCGACCTGCAAAACCAACTATCTGGTATCTGACCAGTTTGCCTCCGTGAAGCGTTCCTCTTTCGGCGCAACAACGGGAACGATATATAAAGATCTTCCGGCAGATTACCTTAAAGAAAGGGCAGCGGCCGGTTACGGCGAATATCTTTCGCCCGACGGTCAGATTGACGCGTCCACCTGTATGTTCCCCGAAAGCACCTGGTTCATTAAAAACTCCACCCATTCAAACTGGTCTGACTGGGAACTGCGCCTGCTGTATGACATAGCCTCGTCAAAAGAAGCGGTAACCGTCGGCACAGGGTGCTGGCCCTCACGGTTTACGGTGCTCACCTATACAGACCCCGACAACGACGATGACGGCGAGGTTGTCGCGATGACCCCGGAGAACTGCGACACGGAAAACTGGGAAGCCAATGATGAGCTTGATAACCCCACCGGCTTTTTCGGCAGAATACGCGCCGTGTTCCTTTCCCTTTTCCTTTGGATAAAAGGGATTTTTGAAAATTTGTTTAACTCCGCCGGCTGACAGCCGCCTTTAAAAATCACAAAATCGAACCGTTCCGAAAGGGCAGTCACTCGTAAAACAGTAATGCCTCAAAGAGCGACCTTCGCACATCTTTGCAGGTATTCCTCTTCGGAATACGGA
>ONON01000157.1 GCA_900319455.1 uncultured Eubacteriales bacterium | reverse complement strand
TTGATAACCGCCTTGGAGCAGTTTCTCGCCGGAATCTGCGTCACAAAAACGGAACCTGTCGATACATCGGAAAAGCAGAGTCCGACCGAGTTTCCGCAGATGCAGACACAGCCGAGATAATTGTTTTTGCCCTCGTCGAGCATTGAACTCTCGATAACCGTGCCGGGAGTCATCACTCTCGTGACATTTCTTTTGACTATCCCTTTGGCGAGAGCGGGGTCTTCAAGCTGTTCGCAGATTGCGACTTTGTACCCCCTTGAAACAAGCTTTGCTATGTAAGGGTCAACGCTGTGAAACGGAACGCCGCACATAGGCGCCCTTTCTTCCTGCCCGCAGTCTCTTCCCGTTAAAACAAGTTCAAGCTCTTTTGACGCGGTAACGGCATCTTCAAAAAACATCTCATAAAAATCTCCGAGACGAAACATAAGAATAGTGTCGGGATACTGTTTTTTTATCTCGACATACTGTTTCATCATCGGTGTCAGTTCCGCCATTGATAATAACCGTACCTTTCAGAAAATTTTATATTATAAATCAGCTGCATCCGCCGCAGCTTGAGCAGTCACCGCTGCAACCGCCCTGAGGAGGTTCGCAGGTTGCGGGATCCGCGCCCTGTAGGCACATACCGAGAATTCCGGTAAGGTAGTTCATAAGGCTGTCTATTTCCTGCCTTGCGGCTTCATAAGCCTTCATATTCTCGTTTTCCATAACCTGAGCGTAAAGCTGCCCAAACTCCCTGTCATATTCCTGAAGTTTGGCTTCGTCCTTATCTTCTTTTGCCGCCTCGTGCTGGAACGACATCTGAATAAGCTGAATTTTTGAAATAAGCTCATTGAGCGCTGTATCGGCTTCGTTAGCCTTCTGTGCCTCCATAAGCTTTAAATAGCGTTCATCCTGCTGAAGCATTGCCCCGAGTTCTCTTGTTTTTGATACTAAATCCATATTCTGCTCCTTATTTTTATAGTAGTTCGCCTTTTAAAATCCAGATAAGCGATTCGGTTACTTTGACATTCGCAAAAGTGCCGATAAGCCCGGTCGAGCCGGGAAACTCAATTATTACATTGCCCTGTGTTCTGCCTTCGATAAGTCCGTTTTTATTTATTCCTTCACATAAAACGCGGAAAGTTCTGCCCACCATTGAACTTGTGCGTATATCTGCAGCCTTTTCCTGCGCCTGCAAAAGTTCATTGAACCACCTGCCCTTTTCTTCGCGTGAAACAGGGTCCGGCATCTGAGCGGCTTTTGTTCCCGGCCTTGACGAGAAAATGAAGGTGTACATTGAGGTAAACCCGGCTTTTTCAACAAGTGAGACAGTGTCAAGAAACTCGTCATAAGTTTCTCCCGGGAAACCGACAATGACATCTGCCGTAACGGATAAATCCGGCATCACTTTGTAGGCGTAATCGAGAAGCTCAAGATATTTTTCGCGGGTATAGCCGCGGTTCATTTCTTTAAGGACTCTGTTGTTACCGCTTTGAAAAGGCAGATGAAGATGTTTGGCGACCTTTTCGCACTGAGCCATGGTGTCTAAAAGCTCCGTTGTGCAATCCTTAGGGTGAGATGTCATGAAACGGATAACAAAATCCCCTTCAATACCGTTTATCTCTCTGAGAAGTCTCGCAAAGTTATAATCGGTGCCTTTGCCGTACGAATTGACATTCTGACCGAGCAGGGTTATGTCTTTATATCCCTGTTTTACAAGGCACCTCGCTTCCTCGATAACAGCCTGAGGGTCTCTGCTTCTTTCTCTGCCGCGCACATAGGGAACGACGCAGTATGAGCAGAAATTGTTACAGCCGTACATTATCGGCAGCCATGCTTTAAAACTGCTGTCGCGGTGAACCGGCAGGTTTTCCGCGATTACTCCGGGCTCATCCGTAATTTCAAAAACTCTTTTGCCTGTGCAGAGATTCCTGTAAAGCATTTCGGGAAGCTTATGCAAAACATGAGTTCCGAAAACAATATTGACAAACGGATAACTTTTTTTGATTTTTTCAACCGCGTGTTTCTGCTGCATCATGCAGCCGCAAAGAAGTATTCTGAGATTGGGCTTTGCCTTTTTAAGAACCTTCAAAGCGCCGACATTGCCGTAGAGTCTGTCTTCCGCGTGCTCCCTTATGGCGCAGGTGTTAAATAAAATAAGATCGGCGCTGTTCACATCACCGGTAAGAGAATACCCCATGGAAACAAGCATTCCCTCTATGCGTTCTCCGTCGGCGACATTGCCCTGACAGCCGTATGTGTGAACAAAAGCTTTTGCCCCTTCGGGATATTCTGACATAAGCATTTCGGCAACAAGTTCGGCGTATTCACGCTGCTTTTCAATCTCCTGCGGTGAAACAGTTTTTATTCTGTTTTCGGATAGCTGAGACAATTGTTTCACTCCAAATAATCAATTCATATAATTATATTATATATATTTAGAATAATCAACTGATTTTTAATCAAAAATCGTCATTCCTTTTTCAATAATTTGTTCAAAAGATTGAAATTGCGTGTTTTCAGCTCTTTCTCTTTTATATTATCGGGAAATATCATGCCGTCCGAATATACAACAGACGAACCTTCCCTGATGTTTTCGGGAACATCTTTTTTGCTGAGTTTTACCTGTTTGCCGTTTTCATCAAAGCATATAACAGTCTGATTTTCCACTCTGTCAACCGTAAGTCTCATTTATTATCTCCGTAGTAAATTTTATATTCTTTGCCGTCAAAAACAACGGTAATATCCGAAAGCAAATCGGTACGGTAAATTCTGTCGGTATAAAACTTTATCCGTTTCACCGCCGAATCGTGCGGATGACCGAACTCATTGTTTTTTCCGCAGCTTATCACCGCGATTTTCGGCGATACGGCTTTAAGATATTTTTCACCCGATGATGTTGAGGCACCATGATGACCGATTTTTATAACATCACAGTCAATATCAACGCCGGAGCCGAGAACGGCATCTTCCTCCTCCAGTTCCGCGTCACCCTGAAAAATATAGGAACCGCCTTTGTAATCAACTCTTAAAATTATTGATGTGTTGTTAAGATCACTGCCGTAAACAGCTGGAGCGATAACGGTAACACTTGCCCCGCCGAGATTGAAAATCAGCCCCGCGCGCGCCTCAATAAAATTGATTTTCGATTCGGAAATAACAGAGAGAAGGCTGCTGTAGCACCACGAGGAGGGAACAAGCTCATAAGGCAGGCTTGTCATAAGGATGTTTTTTGTGTTGATGTTTTCAAGAACAGCCGGCATGGAGCCTATGTGATCGGAATGAGGGTGAGTGGCCACGGCATAATCGAGTTCCGATATTCCGCAAGTGTGCAGATAATCGATTATTTTGTTTTCGTTACCCGCTTCACCCGAATCAATAAGCATCGCGTGACCGTCGCAGATCACTATTTCGCAATCACCCTGGCCGACATAGAGATAATGAACCGCAATACCGTTTTCGCCGTAATCGTTTACAAGCCCGAGCGAATGCCCCGCCCTGCGGTATGCCGATGAAGCAAACTCCTCTATTTCGGACAAATCCGGGCCGAAAAAACTGAAAACCGCCGCTGCTGTGACAAGCAGCAAAACGCAAATTATTATAATGAGAGGGTTTTTATTTTTTCTTTTTTGCTCTGTTTTTGTTTGCATATCCCATTACCTTCGCGGGTCTGTTTTCAGCCGCACGGCCGCTCTTTGCCGATGGTCTGATAAGGCATTTTTCCGAATAACCTATCAGATCCTGTCTGCCCGCCTTGCGTAAAGCCTCCTCAACGAGATTGCGGTTTTTCGGGTTGAAATATTGCAAAAGAGCCCTTTGGAGCGCCTTTTCGTGAGGGTCTTTGGCAACATAAACTTTTTCAAGCGTGTAAGGGTCAAGCCCCGTATAATACATCGCGGTTGACACGGTGCCGGGCGTCGGATAAAAATCCTGCACCTGTTCGGGACGCAGCTTTTCTTTTTTCAGGAACAGCGCAAGCTCGACCGCGTTTTTCAATGAGCTGCCCGGGTGAGAAGACATAAGGTACGGCACAAGATACTGCTCTTTTTTCTCTTTTTCGCTCAGTTCAAAATACTTCTTTTTGAACTCAAGAAACTGTTCAATATGAGGTTTGCCCATTTTATCAAGAACAGCCGCCGAACAGTGTTCCGGGGCAACCTTGAGCTGACCGCTGACATGATAAGCGACAAGCTCACGCATGAACTCATCGGACCTGTCTTGCATCACATAGTCAAATCTTATGCCCGAACGCACAAACACTTTTTTTACTTTGGGAACATTACGCACACTGCGCAAAAGGTCAAGATACTCGCTTTCATCGCAGTTGAGGTTTTTGCAGGCAACCGGGGCGAGGCACTTTTTGCCTTTGCAAAGCCCTCTCTCCTCCTGGCCTTCACAGGACGGATGCCTGAAATTCGCCGTGGGACCGCCGATGTCGTGAATATAGCCTTTGAAATCGGGCTGAGATGTCAGCATTTCAACCTCTTTAAGCACAGATTCTTTGCTCCTCGCGGTTATATATCTGCCCTGATGAAACGCTATTGAGCAGAAATTGCAGGCACCGAAACACCCTCTGTTATGAGTTACCGAGAACTTAACCTCTTTAAACGCGGGAACCCCTCCGTATTCTTCATACATCGGGTGGTAAGCGCGCATATAAGGCAGAGAATAGACTTTATCCAGCAAATCCTGTTCAAGAGGTAATGCGGGCGGGTTTTGCACAAGCATTTTGCCGCCGTGGCGCTGAATAACCGTTTTGCCTCTGAAAAAATCCTGTTCATCCTGCTGAATACGGCAGGCGACGGCGTATTCTTTGGGGCTTTTGCCGACATTCTCAAATGAGGGACATTCTTTCGCTCCATACGGGGTTTCGGTAACATCTACGGCATAGCATATTCCGCGAATATCGCGCAGTGATTCATAAAACAGACCTTTTGACAGCGCGTCCGCAATTTCAACAACGGAGCGTTCACCCATACCGTATGAGATAACATCGGCAGATGAATCAAACAGAATTGAGCGGCGGACTCTGTCATCCCAGTAATCATAATGCGCGAATCTTCTGAGGGAAGCTTCAAGCCCGCCGATAACAACGGGAATGTTTCCGTATGCCTCACGAATACGGTTACAGTAAACTATTACCGCTCTGTCGGGGCGAAAACCCGTTTTGCCTCCCGGAGAGTATAAATCCTCGCCGCGTTTTTTCCCGGCAACGGTATAGTGAGCAACCATTGAGTCAATGTTGCCTCCGCTGACGAAAAATCCGAATTTCGGTCTACCGAATTTCATAAAATCGTTTTTTGAACGCCAGTCCGGCTGGGCGAGAAAGGCGACCTTATAGCCCGCTGCCTCAAGAACCCTCGTGATTATCGCCGCCCCGAATGACGGATGATCGACATAAGCGTCGCCGCAGACATAGACAAAATCGGGCTGTTCCCAGCCGAGAGCTTTACATTCTTCTTTTGTAACGGGGAGAAATGGCATAATCAAGCCTCGCTGTCATCAAAAGGAATAAAATCGAAATCTATTTCATCCTGCTTTTCATCGGACGGCGATTCTTCTTCGTCATAGGCGAGCAGGTCGTCATAATCCTCAAATCCGGCTTCCTCATCCTCTTCATCGGTTTCTTCAAGCAAATCCTGTTCTTCCGAAGAATCAAAGCCGTCAAAGTCATCGCTCTTTTGCTCAACAATACCGGTGTCAATAGGCGCGTGAATGCCCTCATTTGACGAGTTCATTTCATAAAGCTGCTGCAGGGTTATGAGAACACGGCGTTCTTTGTTGCCCTCTTTAGGAGCTATGTAACCGCATTCTTCAAGTTCATTCATAATTCGCGCTGCTTTGGGATAGCCCCAGCCGAGTTTGTTCTGAAGAAATGTTGTTGAGGCTTTGCCCGCCTTTATGAGTGTTTCAAGAGCTTTAATCACATCTTCACTCGGGCCGTCGCTGCCGGTTTCATCAATCGCTGGCGAGGCAGAGCCTTTCTTTTTGCCGGCCTCACTTGCGGCGGCAAGGCTGTCTATCTGCTTAATGACCTCGTCATTATATTCCGCCTGTGAATTCTGTTTGACAAACTCAACAACAGCTTCCACTTCGGAATCCGAAATATAACAGCCCTGAAGCCTTTTGGCTTTTGATTCGCCTATGGGCATAAACAGCATATCGCCGTTGCCGAGAAGTTTCTCCGCACCGGATGTGTCGAGAATTGTTCTTGAATCTATCTGAGACGAAACGGAAAGCGCAATTCTTGAGGGAATGTTCGCTTTAATAACGCCGGTAATAACATTAACGGACGGCCTCTGCGTCGCTACAACAAGGTGCATACCCGCGGCTCGTGCCATCTGAGCCAGACGGCAGATCGAATCCTCAACTTCGGTGGGAGCAACCATCATAAGATCTGATAATTCATCAATGAAAATAACAACCTGGTGCATCTTTTTAAGGCTGTCTGATTTTTCGGCAAGCTGATTGTAACCCCTGATGTCACGGACATTGTTTTCGGAAAACTTTTGATACCTGCTCTCCATTTCTTTTACGGCCCAGCCGAGCGCGCCCGCCGCTTTACGGGGATTTGCCACAACCGGAACCTCAAGATGGGGAATGCCGTTATAAATTGTAAACTCAACCTGTTTGGGATCTATCAGAACTATTTTAACATCGTCGGGCGAAGCGTTGTAAATAATGCTGATAATCATTGTGTTGAGACACACCGATTTGCCGGAGCCTGTTGTGCCCGCGATAAGAATATGGGGCATTTTCGCCAAATCGGCAAAAACAATATTACCCGCTATATCTTTACCCAAAGCGACATTAAGCTTGCTTTTTGAATTGCGGAAATCGGCTGTATCGACGCAGTCACGCATACCCACAACCTGCCTTGCGCGGTTGGGCACTTCAATTCCGATAGCGGTTTTGTTCGGAATAGCCGCAATTCGCACTCCAGATGATGCGAGCCTGAGCGCAATATCATCGGCAAGCCTTGTAACCTTGCTTATTTTTATACCGGCGTCGGGTTCTATTTCATACCTTGTAACAGACGGTCCTCTGCAAATACCGACAAGCTGTGCCCTGACGCTGAAGCTGTCCAGCGTATCAATCAGCTTTTGGGCAACGGTATTCATTTCTTCGGTATTATCGGCCACGCTGCTGTTTTCTCTTATTTTAAGGCAGTCAATGGGAGGATATTTATACTCCGTGCCGTGCTGTTCCTCTTTTGCAGAAACAGGCGCTGCTGTTTCCTGCTGAGGTTTTTCATCCGCTTTATTAACGCTCTTTTTCTTTTTAGCGGGATTTACAGCGGAAGCGGCGGGTACTGGCGCTGTTTCGGAAGGGATCCCCACTATGGGAATATCGGCGCCGAATCCGTTGTGTTTTTCATTATGATTTCTGATTTTGAATGTTGATTCATCCGTAACGAAAGAATCGGAAAAAGAGGGTTTCTTTTCTTCGCTTTTCGGCTTTTCTTCCGTTTTTGATTTTGTGCTTATCGGTTTTGTTTCAGGCGGATTGAATTTTTTGCTTTCTCTTATTTCCGCCCTCTGCTCAATTTTTTCACTGGCGATTTCGCCCGCCTTTTTGACAGGCTTTGAAATGGCTTTGAAAACTCCGCCGAGCGTCATATTGCTGACAAGCATAACAATAACAACAAGCAGTATAACGAGGATGATTGTCGAGCCGGTCTGACCGAGAAAATGTGCAAGACCTCCCCCGAGAGCCGCTCCGGTCACTCCGCCGGTTTTATTGGGCGCTGTACTGTTCCACACTTCTTTTATCTGCTC